>JAJFIG010000355.1 GCA_021775195.1 Rhodospirillales bacterium
GGTCCTCGGGGGAACCGGCCACTTCGCCCTGATCAAAACGCTGGAAGCGGCGGCCCCGGCGGCGGTGACGCCGTTCAGTTACTCGAGCCTGGTCTGGGCAGCGCTTTTCGGTTTCGCGGTATTCGACGACCTGCCGGATCTCTGGACCGTGGTCGGTGCCCTGATCATCGCCGGTAGCGGCCTCTACATCTTCCACCGCGACCAAATGCGGAGTGGAACGGTACAGCCGGACGAAAACCCCTGACTATGCCTTCCGAAAACGATACCGGCTCGTCAGTAGCCTAAAGCGAGGCCGTCCTTGCGCGGGTCCGAGGCGCCGGTCAAAACCCCCTGCTGCCAGTCGATGAATATAGCCTGGCCACCACCGATAGGTTTTTCTGCACTGACAATTTCATGGCCCAACCGCTCTAGACCCTCGACGACGGTCCGGGATATGCCGCTTTCCACATCGACTGTGCCATTTTGAGTTGGAAAGAACCGGGGCAGGTCGATCGCTTCCTGCAGGTCCATTCCAAACTCAAACAGGTTGGTCAGGAAATGGGCATGACCCATTGCCTGGAACTGCCCGCCCATGACACCGAAAGGCATCACGGCGCGGCCCTCCTTGGCCAGCATCCCGGGAATGAGGGTGTGCAGTGGCCGCTTGCCCGGTGCGATGCAGTTCGGATGAACCGGATCAAGAACGAAACCGCAACCCCGGTTATGCAAAAGGACGCCGGTCCCCGGACTCATCAGTCCGCTGCCGAAGCCGTTGAACAGGGAGTTGATGAAACTCACGGCGTTGCGGTCGCGGTCGACAACGCAGAGATAAACCGTGTCCCGGTGCGCCGGAAATGCCGACGGCGGCGCCTTGACGGCAACATCGCTCCGGATTTCGGCGGCCCGTCGCCGGGCGTGTTCCATTGACAGTAGTTGCTTGACCGGAACCTGGGATTGGGCAGGGTCGGCAAGCACGGCGTCTCGGTCGGCATAAGCCAGCCTTGCAGCCTCGATCTGCAGGTGCAGGCGCTCGACGGAAAGCGGTTCATGAGTGTCAAGGCCCAAGGTCGAGAGGATATTGACCAATTCGAGCGCTGTGACTCCCTGCCCGTTCGGCGGGCATTCGAAAACCTGGTATCCGTGGTAATCGGTCTCTATAGGATCGACGTACTCACCTTTCGCCCCAGCGAAATCCTCCAGGGTATGCAGTCCGCCCAACCCCTGGAGATAAGCGACGATGTCTTCCGCCACTGGGCCGGTGTAGAAGGTGTCGCGACCCCCATTGGCGATCTGCTCCAGGGTATTGGCCAATTCGGGCTGCCGGTGAACACTCCCTACCGTCGGTGCCTTGCTGCCGGGCAAAAAGATCCCGGCCGTTGACGCATCCTTTGCCAGGATGTCGACATTGAGATTCCAGTCCAGGGCGACACGGGCATGCACCGGATATCCGTTGCGGGCAAAGTCGATAGCCGGCTGAAGGAGGTCGCCCAAGCTCCGGGTCCCGTAGTCAGAGATCAGTTGCACCCAGGCGTCGATAGCGCCCGGCACCGTCACCGCATGGGGTGTTTGGCGCTGGATTTCATCGATTCCCTGGTCGGCATACCATTCGGTGGTGGCCGCCGCCGGAGCCCGCCCCGAACCGTTGAAGCCGACGATCCGGTCGCTGCCCTCAGGGGCAATCAGGGCAAAACAATCGCCGCCGATCCCAGTCGATTGCGGTTCGACTACGCATTGGACGGCGCAGGCGGCAATTGCCGCGTCCATGGCATTGCCGCCGGACCGCAATACATCAAGTCCCGCCGACGTCGAAAGTGGATGCGACGTCGCGACCATGCCGTTGAGCGAATGCACCGGTGAACGGCCCGCTAGTTCGAAATTCCTCATGTCGCCCCGTCTTTCATTAGCCCGGCGCCGGATGTCTATTTCTTTTTAAATACGTCCAGAAAGCCCATGACATAGGCAGCATGGATAGCCAACACAGCCCCCCAACCAATCACGGGGACTACAAACCACTGCTCTCCCGGTGTTGCAACCAGGTTCAGAACCATCAACATCGCCGCGACGGCAAAGTAGCCGATCAAGTGACTGGCAAACCCGCGTAGGCGATGCCGGGACCGTCGTGTTCCAGCATCGTCTGCGTGGTTCATGCCGGTTCGAAACCTACAACGGAATGTTGTCGTGTTTTTTCCACGGGTTTTCTAGTTTCTTGTTACGCAGCATGCGCAGAGACCGGCACAAGCGCATCCGGGTGTCGTGGGGCATGATCACATCGTCGACATAGCCCCGGTGTCCAGCGATAAAAGGATTGGCGAATGTACGCCGGTACTCCTCTGTACGAGCGGCAATTTTATCCTTGTCACCAATTTCCTGACGGAAAATGATCTCCACCGCTCCTTTCGGGCCCATCACTGCGATTTCGGCGGTCGGCCACGCCATATTGACATCGCCGCGCAGATGCTTGGAGCTCATGACGTCGTAGGCCCCGCCATAGGCCTTGCGGGTGATCACCGTGACCTTCGGCACCGTCGCCTCGGCGAAGGCGAACAGCAGTTTTGCGCCGTGCTTGATGATGCCACCATATTCCTGAGCGGTCCCGGGCAGGAATCCGGGCACGTCGACAAAGGTAACGATGGGGATGTTGAAACAATCGCAGAAACGAACGAAACGGGCCGCCTTGATCGACGATGATATGTCGAGGCAGCCGGCCAGCACCATGGGCTGATTGGCGACGATGCCGACGGTGGAACCCTCAAAGCGCCCGAACCCGATGACGATGTTACCGGCATAATTGGGCTGGAGTTCGAAGAAATCCCCTTCATCGACGACCTTGGTGATCAGCTCCTTCATGTTGTAGGGCTGATTGGGGTTTGCCGGGATCAGCGTATCCAGCGACATCTCGGTTCGCTCCGCGCGATCCGGCGTTGGACTGTACGGGGGTTTTTCGCGGTTGTTGGCGGGTAGAAAATCGACGAACCGGCGCAGATACAAAAGCGCCTCGGCGTCGTTCTCAAAAGCGCCGTCGGCGACACCCGATTTGGTCGTGTGGGTACCCGCCCCTCCCAGTTCCTCCTGGGTCACTTCCTCGTGGGTCACCGTCTTGACCACCTCCGGGC
>JAJFIG010000356.1 GCA_021775195.1 Rhodospirillales bacterium
GGACTTTCCGACCCCTTGATAGAGGGTCAGTTTGGCCTTGCCGGTGAATACGATGGTCCTGCCCTTGTCGATCAGGCGGAACCCTTCGGCCTGCAGTTCGCCGAAGGGACCGTGGCCGCGAACCGGTTCGCTTCCTGACGCTCCACCTTCGGCCAAGTCGATATCCGCCTTGCTGGTCCGGAACTCGTAGCCCGAATCGTGGAACAGGTTTACAGCACCACTCAGTTCCAGGGTCTTGCGCTCGCGGCGGTAAAAGCCGGTCTCGGCGGTAAGTACGAGCCACGACCCATCCTCGAGCGTTATGTCGGCCTTGGGCATTTCCAGTTCGATCGCGCTGTTCTCGTTCATGACGTTCTTGGCCAGGTCGGCAGTGACCGAGAACAGCCGGTTGCTCTTGTCAGTGCCCAGATAACGAGCATTGACCATGGCGGGATCTTCAGTTTCCCGAGCCTTCAGCGCCGCGAATCCAATGCGGAAGGTACTGTCGTGAGACTGCAGATGGGGCCACACGACGACCAGGGCAACCAGCACCAGCGCTACCGCCGGCAGAATGAACTTCATCATGCTGACGAAACGGCTGTAACCCGGGGCGAACTCGCGGCGCACCTGCAGCGGCACCGCGATCCCGCGGTTTCGGCGCCGGGTCTTT
Source organism: Rhodospirillales bacterium (assembly GCA_021775195.1). Classification (GTDB taxonomy): domain Bacteria; phylum Pseudomonadota; class Alphaproteobacteria; order Rhodospirillales; family 2-02-FULL-58-16; genus JAJFIG01. The sequence continues at coordinate 650 of JAJFIG010000356.1, forward strand.
CGGGCTTTTGTCCGCGTCGCGGGTTGTGAGGGGGCAACAGTTTCCACGAGCGCTCCTCAGGCAACGCCGGCACGAAGGCAGTCGTGGATGTGCAGGATGCCGACGGGCCGTTTGTCCTCGACGACGAATAGATTCGTAATCTTGCCCGCGTTCATCAGGTGCACCGCCTCGCTGGCAAGAGCCTGGGGACGGATTGTCTTGGCGCCCCCGGTCATGACGGCGGCGGTTTTCTGCACTAGCAGGTCTGCGCTCATGTTACGGCGCAGGTCGCCATCGGTGATTACGCCCATCAGGCAACCGTCCCCGTCGACGATACCGACACAGCCGAAACTCTTGGCCGTCATCACCAGCAGGGCGTCGGCCATCGCGGTGTCTCCGTCCAGAAGCGGCAGTTCGTCACCACAATGCATGATATCGGCGACCTTGAGCAGTCGCTGTCCGAGGCGCCCTCCGGGATGCAGGACGTGGAAGTCATCCGGAGAAAACCCCTTGCGCTCCAGCAGGGCCACCGCGATGGCATCGCCGAGCGCCATCATGACCGTGGTCGTCGTCGTCGGCGCCAGGCCCATAGGACACGCCTCGGTGGTCGCCGGCAGAATCAGGGCGACGTCGGCTGCCTTTGACAACGCATTGTCGTTGCGCCCGATAATGCCCACCAGGGGTATTTCGAAGCGTCTTGTATAAGCCACTAAATCGGCCAATTCGGGGGTTTCCCCGGAATTGGAGAGTGCCAGCACCGCGTCGCCGGCCTTGATCATGCCCAGGTCCCCGTGGCTCGCCTCGGCCGGGTGGACGAACAGCGCCGGTGTCCCCGTGGACGCCAAGGTAGCCGCGATCTTGCGGGCCACGTGCCCGCTCTTGCCCATACCGGTAACCACCACGTGCCCGGTCATGGAGGTGAGTACGTCGAGCGCCTCGACGAACTGGCCGTCAAGGGTCTCGGCCAGAAACTCCAGCCCCTCGACCTCGAGACGCAGCACCCGTTTCGCGGACGACAGGTCCTGATCTGCAGTATCGGCGGTTTGCAACCGTGGCATGGCCTTTGTCGAATTCATTTCCGTCGCTTATCTGAAGTCTTGCTGTGCCATGGCGTGCGCCGCATCACCCGGCTGTCTCGCCCGTGCCCCACCGGCGGGGAGCGGTGGAAATTTTCTCTCCGCAATCCCGGGAGTATGCGCCCGAAGCGCCGATTCGTCAACAAAATCAGCAAGTTCGGATAGACGCGGACAGGACGGACGCGGTCGATCTCAATAGGCAAGGATGTCCTGGCCGCCCCAGCCGTGCAAATCCAGGTCGGCGCGGCTGGGCAAAAACCTGAAACAGGCCTCGGCCAGGCCATCTCGGCCCTCGCGTTCGAGCATGACGTCCAGCTTCTGGCGCAGGGCATGGAGGTAGAGCACGTCGCCCGCGGCATAGCGCAACTGCTGCGGCGTCAGGGTGTCGGCGCCCCAGTCCGAGGACTGCTGATCCTTGTTGATGTCTACGCCCAGAAGTTCCCGGCACAGGTCCCTGAGACCGTGGCGGTCAGTGTAGGTACGGGTCAATTTCGAGGCCACCTTGGTACAGTAGACCGGCTGGCAGGTGACCCCCAGGTAGCGCCGGATCATCGCCAGATCGAAACGGGCAAAATGGAACAGCTTGGTCACCGACTCGTTGGCCAGCAAGGCTTTCAGGTTGGGCGCGTCGTAGGCGTTCTTGCCCAACTGGACCAGGTGGCAGGTGCCGTCGCCGGCCGACAGCTGGACCAGGCACAGGCGGTCGCGGTCTGGATCAAGACCCATGGTTTCCGAATCGACGGCAACGCTGTCGCCGAAATCGAGGCCGGCGGGAAGATCCGCCTGGTGCAATTCGATCGTTGGTTCTTGAACGTTCACCCGGGAATACTCTTCCACTTTACGGTGACAAGGTGGGATGGTGCCCAGGAGAAGACTCGAACTTCCACGACCTTGCGGCCACAGGTACCTGAAACCTGCGCGTCTACCAATTCCGCCACCTGGGCACAAAGGATATCCCTCCGCCACGGCGCGGAGAATGGACAGTCGTTAACCGTCCCGACCCAAGTTGTCAACCAGCATTCGCGTACCAAGGTTGACGTGGCTCCATGGGACGATGTAAGCCGTTCCCGGGGACATCGATCCGCGGACCGGCTGGCCCGGTGCGGGGCTCCTGCCTTCGAACGGAACAAGTTAGGGAGTGGACCAATGGGTCATCAGGTGGTGACGGTATTCGGCGCCTCGGGTTTCATCGGCCGGCAGTTGGTCCGGCGATTGGCCAGGGATGGCGCCACCGTCCGCGCCGCCGTGCGCGACC
>JAJFIG010000357.1 GCA_021775195.1 Rhodospirillales bacterium
GCAACCGCGCGCTTCAGGTTCAGCCGTCCGTCCCCGAGTAGATATTCACCGTTGGCGCGCACCGAGCGGACCGGCATTCGATGGTCCGTGGGGGCCGGCAGGTAGAGGTTGCCCTTTTTTCCGAAGTCGACAAACAGATTGTCGATCTGCAGTCGCTGTCCCTCGCCCTCGAAGCGGCCTTTGATATCGAACCGGGTAACCTCGCGGGTCTGTGGCAGCGGTTTCGGCAGCACCACCTGGCCGCCGCCGCCGGTAACGTCGAACCCGACCATTTCCACCGCCCCGTCAATAGTCATGCTGACGGTCAGGGTGCCTTCCAATGGTACGTCGAGGGCACGAAGTGGTTCGAACTGCGGCGAAAGGCGTGAAAATACCGCTGGAATGACCCGATTGAAGTCGACGCCGAGATCAATTCTGCGGTCCCGCGCCAGGTAATCGCCGACCACGGTGACTTGGGCCTTCTGGTCTTCGACATCCAAGTCGAAGGACACCTCGCCTTTGACTCCCAGCGGGTCGCGGCGAAGGGACATCTGTGCCGACGGCGCCATCCACGATGTTTCCAGGCTCTGGTCCTCGATGATCAGGTCGGCGTCAACGATGGTGAACTGCGCCAGGTAGCCGATGGCGTGGTCTGGATCCGGGGGAGCCAGAAGGCCAACAAAAATCCGATCGAAGATGGCGCCCGACGGCGCCTCGCCGGCGGCGAAGGTCATGGCGAAATGGCCGTCGCGCTCGCGCAGCAGGCGGATGCGGGGACGAAAAAGGACGATGCTCTTGGGCGTCAGCATTCCGCGCATCATCGCCCGCGCGCTCAGCGCCAGGGAAAGCTCCGGCACGGTGGCGATCAAGGAGCCGTCAGCACCGAGCGCGCGCACGTTGACAGCACGGATATCGAGGGTCCGCTCCCACCCGGCCCAGGTTAGGATCGTATCATCCAGGCGGATTCCGAAGGACTGGTTGTCCGTGTTCAGCGCGTCCTCGATATAGGGCGACAGGAAGGCCAGGGAAATCGGCCCCTGGGACAGCCGCCAGGCGGCGACCACGAACAGGATCGCGGCACCGGCGCCAATGGTGGCGAGCAACCAGAGCAGGGTTCGGAACGTGCGTCTAATCAGGGGATTTATCCTCTTTCTTGACCCGATCCACGGGTTCCCGCAGTGTGCGGCAATTCGGAGCAATTGCAAATGCAGCTTTTCAGATTTGCCGATGCGCCGGGCGCCCTACCCCGCCCCGCCGACCCCGATCGCGCCGCCGTCGGCCTGGAACGCTGGCGCGAGGCCACTGCCAACGCCGACGACGGCGGCCTCCAGGCATTTGCCGACAGGGTCGCCGCCGACGGCGGCGCCCGGGCGTTGCTGGAAGCGGTCTTCGGCAACAGCCCGTTCCTGACCCAGTGCGCCGCCAGCGACCCCGGGTTCCTGTGTCGGCTGCTGGCCCAGGGCCCCGACGAGGCCAGCGCCGGGATCATGGACGAGCTCAGGATCGATCGACTCGCCGGCCTTGACGGCACCGCCCTCGCCCGCTGCCTGCGCGTTGCCAAGCGGCGCATCGCCCTGACCATTGCAATCGCCGATATCGCCAGCCTCTGGCCACTCGAGCGGGTTACCGGCCAGTTGACCGATTTCGCCGAGGCGGCCCTCAGCGCCAGCGCCGCCCACGTCCTTCGCGAGGCCGCCGCCACCGGCGCCTTTGATCTCGCCCACGTCGACGATCCCGAACGGGAGTCGGGGCTGGTGATCCTCGGCATGGGCAAACTGGGTGCGCGGGAACTCAATTATTCCAGCGACATCGACCTCATCGTTCTCTACGACCCCGAGGTCATCCGCACCGACAATCCCGATTCCCTACAAACCAGTTTCGTTCGCCTGACCCGCAATATGGTGCGCCTGATGGACGAACGCACGGCCGACGGTTACGTCTTCCGCACCGACCTCAGGCTGCGTCCCGATCCCGCGGCGACGCCGCTGGCGATTTCGGTACTGGCCGCCGAAACCTATTACGAGAGCCTGGGTCAGAACTGGGAACGGGCGGCCATGATCAAGGCCCGGGCGGTGGCCGGCGACAAGGAGGCCGGGGCAGCGTTTCTCGATATGTTGCGCCCCTTCATCTGGCGCAAGAACCTGGATTTCGCCGCCATCCAGGATATCCATTCCATCAAACGCCAGATCAACGCCCACCGGGGCGGGACCGAAATCGCCGTCAACGGCCACAATCTAAAGCTTGGCCGCGGCGGCATCCGCGAGATCGAGTTCTTCGCCCAGACCCAGCAGCTGATCTGGGGCGGACGCCAGCCGGCGCTGCGTTGTTCCGCCACTGGCGACGCCCTGCGGGCGCTGTCGACCGGCGGCCAGATCACCGGCGACGCCGCCGAGGAACTGATGGAGGTCTACCGTTATCTGCGCCGGGTCGAACACCGCCTGCAGATGATCAACGACGAGCAGACCCATACCCTGCCCCAGGACACCGCCGGACTGGCATCGCTGGGGGCGTTCCTGGGATATCCGGACGCCGACGCCTTCGCTGCCGACGTGGTCGCCCATCTGCGCCGCACCGAGTCCCATTACGTCGATCTGTTCGAGGACGCGCCATCCCTGGGGGCACCGGGACTGGGGCCCGGGAACCTGGTCTTCACCGGCAGCGACCCCGACCCCGACACTCTCGAGACCATCGAACGGCTGGGGTTCCGGAACCCCGCCACCATCGACGCGGCGTTCCGGCGCTGGCATCACGGGCGCTATCGCGCCACCCGCAGCACCCGGGCCCGGGAGTTGCTCACCGAACTCGCGCCGGTGTTGCTCGACGCCCTGTCCCGGACCCCGGACCCGGACGCCGCATTCGTCAAGTTCGACGAATTCCTCTCTCGTCTGCCCGCCGGCGTGCAGCTGTTTTCCACATTCTTCTCCAATCCCAACCTCCTTGGCCTGGTCGCCGAAATCGTCGGCGGGGCTCCCCGTCTTGCCGAGCACCTGAGCCACCGCCCCCTGGTCCTGGACAGCGTCCTGACCGAGGATTTCTTTGATCCGCCGCCACGCCCTGAAGTCCTCGAGGAAGAACTGGACGCCCTGCTCGCCCGGGGTGAACACCTGGAAGACGTCCTCGACATAAGCCGGCGCTGGGCCAACGACCGCTGGTTCCAGGTCGGGGTACAGAACCTTCGCGGACACCTGGCTCCGGAACCCGTGGCTCTCGCCCTGAGCAATATCGCCGATACCGCGGTGAGCCGCCTCCATCCCTTTATCGAGGAGCAGTTCGCCGCCCGGCACGGCGGCTTTCCCGGATCCGGCATGATCACCATCGCCATGGGCACCCTGGGCGCCCGCGAGATGACCCCGGCATCGGACCTTGACCTGATCTTCATTTACAGCACCGGGGACGCCATCGAGGCATCCGATGGGCCGCGGCCCCTGGCCCCGAGCCAGTACTTTGCCCGCCTGAGCCAACGCCTGATCAACGCTATCACCGCCCAGACCGCCGAGGGCAAGCTCTACGACGTCGACATGCGGCTGCGTCCCTCGGGCCACGCCGGCCCCATTGCCTCCAGTTTCGAGTCCTTTGTCCAGTACCACGACGAGGCCGCCTGGACCTGGGAACACATGGCCCTGACCCGGGCCCGGGTCATCGCCGGCCCCGCCGATCTGCGGGCCGCCGTCGAGGGTGTGATCAGCGACGTCCTCACCCGGCCCCGGGACGCCGGCGCTTTGCTCGCCGACATCGCCGACATGCGCGCCCGTATGGACCGCGAGCGTCACACCGACGTCATCTGGGACATCAAGAACCTGCGCGGCGGCCTCGTCGACATCGAATTCATCACCCAGTACCTGCAGCTTCGCCATGCCCACGCCAATCCCCGGGTCCTGTCGCCCAATACCCGCCTCGCTCTCCTCGCCATCCGCGATGCGGGACTGCACGAAGCCGCCGCCGTCGAATTCCTGATCGAGGCACTCGAACTCTGGCATGCGGTTCACGGCATGCTACGCCTGACCCTGGCCGGCGACCTGCGCCGGGTCATGCAGGACGAGGTGCCCGAGGGCCTGCGCAAGGCCCTGGCCCGGGCCGGCGACACCCCCGACATCAGCACCCTCCAGGACAAGATCCGCACCACTGCCGAGAGGGTTTACGGCCATTTCACCGATCTCATCGACACTCCGGCCAAGGCCCTGGCGGCCGGTCGCGGAGAACCCGACGAATCAATCAAGGAGCAGGAGAAGGCACCATGAGCGTCGACGACGAGGAAGCCACCGAGGAACCCGGTGCCGAGGAACCCGGTGCCGAATCCGAGGATGCCGAGGCACCGGATTCGGGCCAGCCCGACGACGGCGGCGAGGGCATGGACCCGGAGGAACTCGCGAAACGGCGCAAACTGAAGCTGATGATCATCGCCGCCGGCGTCGTCGTGGTCCTGCTGGCAACCGGCGGCGCCCTGGTGTTCACCGGCGCCATGGGTAGTTTCGTCGCCTGGCTGAAGGGCGGTCCAAGCACGGCCACCGTATCCCTGCCGGGACCGCCGGTCCTGCACGAATTCCCGGAAATCCTCGTCGATCTGAAGACCGGCCGCTGCCGCGCCACCTTCATCAAGCTCCGGGTCGTCGCCGAGGTCCCGGAAACGGACATCCCGCGCATCGACGGCGTCACGACGCAAATCCTGGACGGCTTCCAGACCCACCTGCGCCAGTACGAACGCGCCGATCTGGTCGGCAAGGAAGGTACCGACAAGCTCCGCGCCGCCTTCCGCGACATCATCAACAAGGCCGCCGCGCCGGCTCAGGCCTACAACATCCTGTTCCGGGAGTTCATATTGCAGTGACGGCGGGCGGCTAGCCCTTCCCGGCGCCAGCGTCGCCCTTGACCCGGGCCGCCAGGGCCGCGGCCATGAAGTCGTCCAGGTCGCCGTCGAGCACCGCCTGGGTGTTGGAGGTCTCGACCCCGGTGCGCAGGTCCTTGACCATCTGATAGGGCTGGAGCACGTAGGAGCGGATCTGGTGGCCCCAGCCGATCTCGGTCTTGGAATCCCGCTCGGCCTGGGCCTCCTCCTCGCGCTTTTGCAGTTCCTGCTCGTAGAGCCGGGCCTTCAGCATCGCCGTCGCCGCGGCCCGGTTCTTGTGCTGGGAGCGGTCGTTCTGGCACTGCACGACGATGCCCGTGGGCAGGTGGGTCATGCGCACGGCGCTGTCGGTCTTGTTGACATGCTGGCCGCCGGCGCCCGATGCCCGGTAGGTATCGACGCGGACGTCCTTGTCGACGATTTCGATTTCGATGTTGGCGTCGACCACCGGATAGACCCAGAGCGACGCGAAACTGGTATGCCGCCGGGCGCTGGAATCGTAGGGCGAGATCCGCACCAGGCGATGCACCCCGCTTTCCGTCTTCATCCAGCCGTAGGCATTGTGGCCGAGGATCTTCAGGGTCGCCGACTTGAAGATCC
>JAJFIG010000358.1 GCA_021775195.1 Rhodospirillales bacterium
TGGCCCGTGTGGCAGGCGTCGTCGTGTCGGCAACATAGGCAAAGGCGGCCGAGATGTTGCCGGCCATGATTCCACCCAGGGCACGGGCCGCGAACAGCATCCATAGGCTGTCGACGAACCCCAGCCACACATAGGAGACGACGGCACCGACCAGGGTGATCAACATGATCGGGCGGCGCCCAATGCGATCGCTCAACCGGCCCCATAACGGCGCTGCCAGGAATTGGGTGAAGGAATAAGTTGCCATGACCAGCGCGACGACCGCGGGAATGGCTTGGAAATGCTCGGCGAAAAAGGGCAGTAGTGGGATGATCAATCCGAATCCCAGCAGGTCGATGAAAACGATGAGGAACAGGATGGGCATGCTGGGTGATCTATCGCAGACGTTCAGAGTGCGGGCCGGTCAGCGCTGGGTAAGCTTGAATTCGATCCGGCGATTGCGCCGGTTGGCGATTTCATCCCCGCGTGTGTCCAGGGGTTGATGCTTGCCGAAACCGGCGGCGACCAGCCGATTAGGAGGAATTTTGCTGCCGACCAGGAATCTGACGACGGAAATGGCCCGGGCCGCGGAAAGCTCCCAGTTGGAAGGGAATTTGGCCGTCTTGATCGGGATTGAGTCGGTGTGGCCGTCGATGCGGAGGATCCAATCGATCTCCTTGGGTATCTTTGACGAGATCTCGGCCAGGGTCGACGCCAGTTGTGCCAGTTGGGTGCCTCCCGCGGCGCCGAGGTCCGCTGATCCGCTTTCGAATAGAACCTCGGACTGGAAAACGAAACGGTCACCGACGATACGGATGCCCGGGTGGTCGCCGAGAACCTCACGAAGGCGACCGAAAAATTCGGAACGGTAACGGGACAGTTCCTGAACCTTGGTGGCGAGGGCGGCGTTCAGGCGCTTACCCAACGAGGCGATCTGGACGTTCTGTTCCTTAGCCAGCTTTTCCGATGCATCGAGGGCCTCCGACAAACGTGCCAGTTGCTCACGCAATGCCGCCATCTGGCGGTTGGCAAGGGCCAGCTGTGCCCGTGCGCTTTCCGAAAGCTCGCGTTCCTCGGCAAGCAGCTTGCGCTCCTCGGCGAGCACGGTGCTTTGTGTTTCAGCTTTCTCCCGTTCCTCGGCCAGAAGTCTTTCGCTTTCCGCCTTGCCTTCATGCTCTGCCGCCAGAGCCGCTTCGGCCGTTCTGATCTTGCTCAGCAGTACGGCGACTTCCTTCTCAAGCTCCTTTTTCAAGGCATCCAAGGTCGCGACTTCCCGGCTTAGCGCTGACAATTTGGTGAGTTGGACTTCGATGGTTTCCTTGTTGGCGACGATGGTTTTGAAGGCGTCGTCGAGTTCCGTTTTCAGGCGCTTGGCATCGGCTTCGGCGCCCTCGGCCCGCTCGGTCAGCGCCTCGAGGGTGGCGCGAAGGTCATCCTGACGGGCAACGGAAGCCTGAAGTTCGTCGGACAATTGCGAGACGTTGAGACGCATTGCTTCGTTTTCCTGGCGGCCGAGAGCCAGCAGTTCAGCCAACTCGTTAACTTGGCTTTGCAGCTTCTGCAGGGCCGTGTCACGGCCTGAGATTGCCTCGTTGAGGAAAAACTGGGCGAGCACGAAGACCATCAGGAGGAACATGATGACCAGCAACAAGGTGGCTAGGGCATCGACAAAGCCGGGCCAGATGTTGGTGCTACGTTGGGCGCGTCGGGCGAGAGTTGCCATGGATGTGTCCTACCAACCGCCTATCGGTCGGGGCCCTCGGCAAGGGAGGCGATTGTCCGGGCCAGCAACTTGATCTCGCTGCGCACGTTCTGAATGATGTCTTCACGACCCGCGTTCATTTCCTCGAGCAGGCGCGCCATGTAGACGTCAAGGTTGCGGATGTGGGTGCGCGTCGTCTCGTCCATGCCGCCGCCGGCAGTGTCGCCGGCGTCGGCGAGGCGCGCGAGGATGGGTTTCATTTCCATCTGACTCTCGGCGAGCCGGATCATCAGGGTCTGTTCGGTGTGCATGTGGTCGGTCAGGGTGCTCAACTTCTCGACCAGGGACATCATGGCATTGGTGGAGGTGGTGCGGTCCTCCTCGCCGCGAGCCAGCGTTCGCTGAAGATTCCCCAGGCTTTCCGCGGTCTGTTCCAAAAGCGCCTGGACATAGGCGGGTACCGAGTGATCGCCATCGCCGGGAAGCGCTCCACTGGACAACCGCGTAAGGCTCGACAGCCATTCCTCAAGGTCGTTGTAGAACCGGTTCTGGGCCTGGCCGGCCTGCAAATCCAGAAAGCCCAGAACAAGGGAACCCGCGAGACCGAAAAGCGACGAACTGAAGGCCGTCCCCATGCCCGAAAGAGGCGCCTTGAGGCCGGTCTTCAGGTCACCGAATACGGTCGCGGCATCGCCACCGGCGATCGATAAACCGCCAATGACGTCGCGAATGGACGCCACGGTATCGAGAAGGCCCCAGAAGGTTCCAAGAAGGCCAAGGAATATCAACAACCCGATTGTATAGCGGGAAATATCCCGGGATTCATCGAGGCGCGAGTAGATCCCGTCGAGCAATGAACGCATGGCCAGGGTAGACAGGCTGAGACTGTCCTGGCGCTCGCCGAGCATGGTCGCCATAGGTGCCAGAAGCTTGGGCGACCGGGGCTGGGACAAGGGTGAATGAGGTTGGCGGAAGCCGTCGATCCAGGCGACTTCCGGATAGAGCATGATGACCTGTCGGAAATTGTAGATGATCCCCATCAACAACACGAAGACAATCAGGCCGTTGAGCAGCACGTTGGCCATGAAGGCATTTTTGAGCGGCAGGAACAGGACGGCGGCCACCGCCATGACGGCGACGAGGAACAGGACCATCCGGACCAGGAATCGACGCGGCCGGTTCATGAGGGGCGAATTCTCCAGAAATCAAACGGAAAGGAGGGCGCGTTTCATCGCTCGGCAACATTCATGTCGACCCGGTGCAACGGTTCCTCGGTCGTCTTGTTACCCAGCGCGCGGACGTCGATGCGGGTACTGCGAACGCCGTTCTCGATCAGGAACGAACGCACGGCCAACGCCCGGGACAGGGACAAACGCCTAGCCTTGCTTGATGCCAGGGACGATCCTCCGGCATAGGCCAAGAGCTGCAGGCGCAGTTTCGGCTGTTGATTCAGGCGATCAGCCAAGGTCTTGAGATTAGGCTTTGCCCCATTGGGAAGTTTCGAAGCGCTTTGTGCGAAAACCACCCGCAGGGCTTGATGTCCGGGCACCAGGGGCGCGGTTGTAGGAGCCGCGGCGGACTTCGGCGTGGCCGGTGTCTTCTTGGGGATGGCGGCGACAGCCTTCGGTGCCGGCGGTGGGGTTACCTTCTTCTTTGCCACAGTGGCCGGCGGCGGCGGGGGAGGCGGTGTCATCGCGGGAACGGGCGTCGTGATCTTCTTCGCCGGCTTTTCCGCCTTGGCCGCCGGCGCGGGCTTCGGTTTCGGAGCCGGTTCCGGCTTCTTCAACGGCGTCGGCCGGGTCTTGGGCAGGGGCGGCGGGGGTTCCGCCTTCGTTGATGTCGATGCGGCGACTTTGGGTGCCACAGGCGGTGCCTTTTTCACCGTTCGCGGCATCGCCTTCTCTACTGGTTTTGCCTTGGCGACTTTCGCGGGCGCCGGTTTCTTTACCTTGAGTGCCGGTGGTGGTGGTGGCGGCGAAGTTGCCGCGGCGACTTTAGGGGCCTTTTTCTTGGTGGGCGGCAGGGGCGGCGCTTTTTTCGTCACCTTGGCGGGCGTTGATCGGGGCGCCCGCTTGGCGACACGTTGCCGAGGTTTCTTGACGGTTTTCCTCTTGGCTTTGCGCTTGGTGGCCTTGGAAGGCGCGGGCGTGACGTGGAGTCGCGAGCTCGGGGGTCTGGACCCGGGCACAAGGAGGTTTCCGCTGCCGAGCGCCTGAGGGACGACATCGAACCTCGACAACACGCTGCCGGAGGCGCCGGGCATAACGGGTGACGTGGTGGGCATCGAGGTGCGTGGCGGGGAGCCGCCGCCTCCCAAGACGCTCAAATCCACGGTTACTCCGGAATTGCCGCTGTCATAGAAGGAGGACTGAGCGCCAACCTCGGCCGTCACAAGGCAGACCGTGCCGACAAGGACGCCTGTGCCTATGAGGCTGATATGAAGGAAACGTCGGAGCATTCTCATTGATCCGCGGTATATCTCAAGCAATGCCGAACACCCTATGCCAATCCGCGCACCGGTTCCCGCGATTCACCATAACCAAGGGTCGGCTTGCACACAACCGGTTTGCCGTTGTTTCCTATTCGCTTTACCGGGCGCCGAAAAAAGAATTTCTGCTATCGGGACCCGTCGTCGAGCGTCTTGCCCAGGATACCGTGCAGTTGGCTGTTGGCGGCGAGAATATCGCCGGTCTTCAACATGGCGTGACCACCATCCAAATCACTGACGAAGCCACCAGCCTCGCGGACCAGAACGATACCGGCCGCCATATCCCATGGCTGCAGCCCGGATTCCCAAAAACCGTCGTAGCGGCCGGCGGCTACGTAGGCGAGGTCAAGGGCGGCGGATCCGAAGCGGCGCACACCCGCGGAGACCGCCATGACTGCCTCGAGCTGACGCAAAAATGACGGATGGTCGCGGGTTCCCTTGAAGGGTATGCCCGTGGCAAACAGGGATTCCTCCAGCCGTCGGCGGGCCGATACCCGGAGCCGGCGGCCATTCAAGTGAGCGCCGCCACCCTTTTCGGCCGAATACATTTCATCGTGGACAGGCTCGTAGACGACACCGGCCACAAGGTCTCCGTCACGCTCAAGCGCGATGGAAATCGCGAAATGCGGGATGCCGTGAAGGAAGTTCGTGGTACCGTCCAGGGGATCAATGATCCATCGGTTGGAGGTGTCGGCGCCAACAATTTCGTCGCCCTCTTCGACCAGAAATCCGAAGCGTGGCCGGACCTTGGTCAGTTCGGCGATCAATGCCCGTTCCGCGGTCCGGTCCGCGGTGGAAACAAAATCCGCGGGTCCCTTCTTGGAAACCTGGAGGTTCTCGACCTCGCCGAAATCACGAACCAGTTTTCGTGCAACCTTCTTGGCCGCGCCGGCCATGACGTTGAGAAGGGGAGAGCGGGGAGCAGCCATCAACCGGCCGATCAGCCCTTGGCCCGTTCGACGTAAGACCCGTCCGTGGTGTTGACGACAATGCGGGTCCCGGCCTCTATATGGGGCGGTACCAAAGTGCGCAAACCGTTTTCGAGCATGGCCGGTTTATAGGATGAAGATGCCGTCTGCCCCTTGACGACAGCATCGGCTTCGGTGACTTCGAGGACCACCGTGTCCGGCATCTGCACACCCAAGGGGTCCCCCTCATAACTCTCTATGGTCACCATCATGCCATCCTGAAGGAATGATATCTGCTCCTCGCCAATAGATTCCTTGGCGAGGGTGACCTGATCGTAAGTCTCATTGTCCATGAAGGTGTACATGTCGCCGTCAGCATACAGGTACTGGTAGGGTTTCTGATCCAGCCTGGCGCGCTCGACCGTCTCGGAAGAGCGGAACCGCTCGTTGAGCTTGGATCCTCCGCGGATATCCTTTAGTTCCACCTGCAAGTAGGCGCCACCCTTGCCCGGCTGGGTGTGCTGAATTTTGACCGCCCGCCACAGGCGGCCCTGATGTTCGATTACCATCCCTGGACGGATGGCATTTCCGTTGATCTTCATAGCTCTAACCGTGTTTTGGGATCACCGAAAGGTGTCGGTGAGCGGAACCTAACAGCAAGGGCGGCGGGACGCAACGCAGAGGATCAATTTTGGCCGCCGCCGGTTTCGGCAATGACCGCTTCGAAGTCCCTGACCGCCGCCGCCGGGCCGTTCTGGTGATCCCATACGGAGGCGATGACAGCCAGGTATTCGGCGCCAGCTTCGATGAGTGGCGGGCAGTTTTCCGGCGTGATACCACCAATGGCGACCACGGGTACGGTTGTCATTTCGCTCCACCATCGCAGGGTTTCCAGCTCGGCCCGAGCCTTCGGATTTTTTGTTCCGGTGGGGAAAAATGCACCGAAGGCGACGTAGTCGGCGCCCTGTTCCGCCGCAACCAGGGCAAGATGCCGGGAATCGTGGCAGGTGACGCCGACGATAGCCTCGGCGCCTACGGTCTTGCGTGCCTCTTCATATGATGAGTCCGTCTGACCAATGTGGACACCGTCGCAGGCCAATTCGGCGGCCAGGTCGGGACGATCATTGAGCAGGAAGGCAACCTCACGGTCCTGGACCATGGGTCGCAAGACGTCAACGACACGGCGCACGGTGTCGTCGTCCACGTCCTTGAGGCGTAGTTGGACGCAGGCGACGTCCCCGGCGTCGAGCGCCGCCAGGAGAGGGTCGGCAAAGGTGCTCGGATTTTCCGTATCCAGTCCGGGCGGCGTTATCAGATAAAGCCGGCAGGGGATCCTATCCAAACCATGGCCCTTCTTGTTATCTCAGGTCCCTCACATAGACGAGGCCGTGGGTGTTTGCAACGTATGGCTAATCCTGGGCTGCGAGCCAGGCGCGGCATCTTTCGGGTGGGTCCGATTCGTCCAGCAAATCCAGGGACGGTCCGTCAAAGTCGTCAAGGGACGCACTCATCTGGTCGGCGATATCGGCGATTCGGGCCCTGACCTCGTCGGCGCAGCGGATGCGCACGACCTTGATGCCGTGACGAAGCGCGTTGAGGGCATGGCCCGGATTCTCGCCACAGTCGAAAACGGCAATGAATTCCGCGCTGGGATAGTCGGTCTCTGCCGCGGAAATCATCTCGCGGAATACGGTGGTGCCCAGATAGGCGGCGGCGTGGGATGGGCTGCGCAGACGGACGGGCACGCCCAGCGCGATGGACGCGGCCAGCGCCGCTCTCGCGTGATCGAGGCTGTGGATGATAATCGTGCGGCCCGTCATTACGGGTCAGCCTGCCACAGGTTCGGCGCCGTCTCTAGAGCACTTTCCGACCGAATGCAAAGCGGGGCCGTGATGGCCCCGCTCGCGGAAAATCGGAATTGATGTCGCGGTCAGCCGGTATTGGCCATGGCGATGGCAGTGTCGGGCATACGGTTGGAAAAACCCCATTCGTTGTCGTACCACGACAGCACCCGTACGAAAGTTCCTTCCAGGACCTGGGTCTGGGTGGAATCGAAGGCCGAGCTCAGGGGGCTGTGATTGAAGTCGATGGAAACCAGGGGGGCTTCCACATACCCCAGGATTCCTGCCATGCGGCCGTCGGCGGCCTCCTTGACGGCGGCGTTGACCTCTTCCGACGTGGTCTCGCGGGAGGCGACGAAGGTGAGGTCGATCATCGAAACGTTGGGGGTCGGCACCCGGATGGCGGTCCCGTCCAGCTTGCCCGCCAGTTCGGGCAGCACCAAGCCGACAGCCTTGGCGGCGCCGGTCGACGTCGGAATCATCGATACGCCGGCGGCCCGGGCTCGGCGCAGATCCTTGTGCAGGGTATCGACAGTCCGCTGGTCACCGGTATAGGCGTGGATGGTGGTCATGAAACCGCGCTCGATGCCCACGGCCTTGTGCAGGACGTCGGCGACGGGCGCCAGGCAGTTGGTAGTGCACGACGCGTTGGAAACCACAGTGTGGTCCCTGTTCAGCTTGTCGTGGTTGACGCCATAGACGACGGTCAGGTCGGCATTTGTGGCAGGAGCCGAGACCAGGACCTTGTTGGCACCGGCCTCCAGGTGCTGGGCTGCGGCGTCGCGGCTGTTGAACAATCCAGTGCATTCCAGCGCAATGTCTACACCTAGGTCATTCCATGGAAGCTTCGTGGGTTCCCGTTCGGCGATAACTTTGATCGGGCCCTGGCCCACGTCCATTGTGTTACCGTCGACGGTAACTTCGGCTGGGAGCGTGCCGTGGACCGAATCATATTTTAGAAGATGGGCGTTGGTATCGACGGAACCGAGGTCATTGATGCCGACAACCTGTACATCGTTGCGCCGGGATTCGATGATTGCACGAAGAACAAGTCGCCCGATACGGCCAAAACCATTTATTGCAATGCGAATCGCCATGTCTTCCTCCTTAGAAATCCGACAGGTACCCGTGTCTTCGGGGACCGGTGCCTTGAAAAAATAATAAAACGAAGCCGACGTTATCAATAAGACTTCAGTGGGCGATACGAGACTAATGTGGGGCCGACGGGGCTACCTTGATGCCAGTCAAGAGCGAACGCGGCACTCCGGTCGCTACGACCCCATCATGTCCAATAATCGCAACATCGGTCCAACAGCGTTCCGGGTCAACGGTGTTTTTTGGATTCTTGCTCATGCGAAGGGGCGGTTGACGGATTCAGTGGCCAAAGCATATCCTGCCCGGCCCGAAGGGTGGGTATTGGGGCGGGGATAGACGTGACGACGCCGAAACCGACGCATGTTGAAAGAGCACAGGAGCGGCTCGACCAGGCGGTAAGCCGATTGGAGACGGCTTTGAGCGCCAAAGCTTCGTCGGATGAGTCGCCGCTGGCGGAGGAACTGGCAGCAATCCGGTCACGGAACTCGTCCCTCCAGGAGGTCAACGAAACCGTATCGTCCCGGCTCGACGACGCCATAAGCCGGCTCAAGAGCATGCTTGACGAATAACGGAAAGAAGGCGGGTTTCGATAATTAGGAGAGATTTCCCCGTGATCGCCAACCGCTGAACAAAACATCACTGCCGGTGAAAAAGGTCTTTGAGATTCATGGCCCACGTTTCGGTCTTCATTAACGGTCGTAGTTACGACATCGCCTGTGACGATGGGCAGGAGGCCCATCTCACGCGCCTTGCCGCCTACGTCGACAAAAGGCTCACCGAGTTGGTGGCGGCGGTGGGCCAGGTCGGAGACACACGGCTGCTGGTCATGGTCAGTCTGCTTATTGCCGACGAGCTTTCAGATGCCTACGCCGAATTGGCCGCTCTGCGCTCCGAAGACGGGGAGATGGCGACCGACCCAGAGGCCGACGAGGTTCTAGGGTCGAACATCGACATGCTCGCCCAACGAATTGAGAACCTTGCCGAACACCTGGAACAGGCCTAGATTCCACAAGTGGGCGGTCGCTGCGAGGTGCGTCAGGCCACACGATCCCTGGGGCCAACAGCGACCTCTAGGGAGCTGTCCCTGCCGGACCCGTGGGTTCGGTATATGGCGCCCACCTTTACCTAGAGGCCACAGAGGATCATACGGCCAACGGCCATCGCAGCACCGTCCATTTAATACACAACGTATCAACCCATCCCTTTGAACCCTTTCGACGATCAACGCCCGGGCAGCCAAAACCATGCACCCTGACGAGGAAAAGGCCCGGCTCAGGGCTATTGTCCGCGAACGCCGGGCCGTGGCCCACAACGCGATCGGCGTCGGGGTCGGTGAAACGCTGCGGAACCGGTTC
>JAJFIG010000359.1 GCA_021775195.1 Rhodospirillales bacterium
TACTGAAGGCCGATGGAGACGGCGATGGCGAAGTTGTTCATCAGGCTGCGGAAGGCGGCGCCTTCCTTGTGCATGTCGAGGAAGATCTCGGCCAGCCCGCCGTTCTCGTACTCGCCGGTTCGCAGATAGACCTTGTGCCCGCCGACAACAGCTTTCTGTGTATATCCCTTGCGCCGATTTGGCGGGCGCCGCCGTTCGACGACGATACGCTCGACGATACGCTCGGCGACGATTTCCGCGCGTACGGAACTCGGGGCTTCGGCCAGTTCCTCGGCCATGGTTCCGACGTCATCGTCATCGAGAACCGACGCTTGCAGCGGTTGGGACAACTTGGAGCCGTCCCGATAGAGCGCATTGGCCTTCAAGCCCAGACGCCAGGACAGCATGTACGCTTCCTTGCATTCCTCGACCGTCGCGCTGTTGGCCATGTTGATGGTCTTGGAAATGGCGCCGGTGATGAAGGGCTGGGACGCGGCCATCATCCGGATATGGCTTTCCACCGAAAGGTACCGTTTGCCTTTGCGGCCGCAGGGGTTGGCGCAATCGAACACGGGAAGATGCTCTTCCTTCAGGTGCGGCGCGCCTTCCAGGGTCATCGCCCCGCAGACGTAGGTGTTGGCGGCTTCGATATCGTCGGCGGAGAAACCGAGTGCGGCCAACATGTCGAAGGACATGTCGTCCAGGGTCTCGGCGGCGAGGCCCAGGGTTTCCGTACAGAAGGTTTCGCCAAGCCCCCACTTGTTGAACACGAACTTGATGTCGAACGCCTCGGGCAAGCCTTTTTCGACGATGGCGATGGCTTCGTCGGTGAAATTGAGGGCACGGAGTTTCTCGTGATTGATGCCGGGCGCGTCGGCAAGGGTGCCGTGTCCGACCGCGTAGCGGGCCATGTCCTCGATCTGCTGCTCGGTGTAGCCTAGCCGGGCCAGGGCCACGGGTGCCGTGCCGTTGATGATCTTGAAGTAACCGCCGCCGGCGAGCTTCTTGAACTTGACCAGGGCGAAATCGGGTTCGATGCCGGTGGTGTCGCAATCCATCACCAGCCCGATGGTCCCGGTCGGGGCGATCACCGTTACCTGTGCGTTCCGGTAGCCATGGGTTTCACCCAGATCGAGCGCGGTGTCCCAGGCCCAGCGCGCGGCCTTTACCAAACTCTCGTCGGGACTGGAAGCGGCGTCCAATGGCACCGGCAGAACCGACAGGTCCTCGTATCCGTCGCTGGCGCCATAGGCGGCGTGGCGATGATTGCGGATGACGCGAAGCATGGCGTCCCGGTTGTCGGCGAACCGCGGGAAGGTTCCCAGTTCGGCCGCCATTTCAGCCGACGTGGCATAGGAGACGCCGGTCATCAGGGCCGAGATGCCGCCGCATATGGATCGTCCGGCATGGGAATCGTAGGCAATGCCCGAGGCCATCAGGTAGCCGCCAATGTTGGCAAAGCCGAGGCCCAGTGTCCTGAATTGGAAGGACAAATCAGCGATGCGTGCGGCAGGGAACTGGGCCATGAGGACCGAAATTTCGAGGGTTATCGTCCACAAGCGCACAGCATGCTCGAACGCCGTGACATTGAACGTGGCGTCGTCGCGAAGGAACTTGATCAGGTTCAGGGACGCCAGATTGCACGCCGTGTCGTCCAGGAACATGTACTCGGAGCATGGGTTGGAGGCGTTGATGCGTCCGCTCTCCGGGCAGGTGTGCCAATCGTTGATGGTGGTGTCATATTGCAGTCCTGGATCGGCGCTGGCCCACGCGGCATGGCCGATGTCCTCCCAGAGGTCCCGGGCCCGCACCCGCTTGGCGACGCTGCCATCGGTCCGGCTGATGAGCTCCCACTCGCCGTCCTTGAGGACCTTTTCCAGGAAGGTGTCGGAAACCCGGATACTGTTGTTGGAGTTCTGGCCCGACACCGTCATGTAGGCTTCTGAATCCCAATCGGTGTCATAAGCCGGGAAGTCGATCTCAGTGTATCCCTGCCGGGCGAACTGGATAACCCGCTGGGTGTAGTTTTCGGGGATCATGGCCCCACGGGCCGCCAGAATGGCTGTCTTCAGCTCTTTGTTTGCCTTGGGGTCGAAACGCTGCTCGTCGTCGCTGGCCTCGGAATCGTGGCAAGCCTTCATGATGGCGTTGAGGTGAAGGCTGGCAAGCCGTGAGCCCGATACCAGGGCCGCGACTTTCTGCTCTTCACGGACCTTCCAGTTGACGAAAGCCTCGATGTCCGGGTGATCGACGTCGACGACAACCATCTTGGCGGCGCGTCGCGTCGTGCCGCCTGACTTGATCGCGCCGGCGGCACGATCGCCGATCTTGAGGAAGCTCATCAGGCCCGAGGACTTGCCGCCTCCGGACAGGGGCTCGTTTTCGGCCCGTAGCCGCGAGAAATTCGTGCCCGTTCCCGATCCGTATTTGAAAAGACGGGCTTCGCGGACCCAAAGGTCCATGATGCCGCCTTCGTTGACCAAATCATCATTGATGCTCTGAATGAAACAGGCGTGGGGTTGCGGGTGTTCGTAGGCAGACTCGGACCGCACCAGTTCGCCGGTGCGATAGTCGACGTAGAAATGCCCCTGGGCCGGGCCGTCGATGCCGTAAGCCCAATGCAGGCCCGTATTGAACCACTGCGGGGAATTGGGGGCGCCGATCTGCGTGCAAAGCATGTAACGCATTTCGTCGTAATAGGCGCGGGCGTCGGCTTCGGAATCGAACATCCCGCCTTTCCAACCCCAGTACGTCCAGGTCCCGGAAAGCCGGTCAAACACTTGCTTCGCGCTGGTCTCGCCACTCCAACGCTGGTCCAGGGGCACGGATTCCAGGGCCTCGGTGTCAGGCACGCGCCGCCACAACCAGGACGGGACTTCATTCTCCTCGACCACTTTCAGCTTGGCGGGGACTCCGGCCTTGCGGAAGTACTTTTGGGCCAATACGTCACTGGCCACCTGCGACCAGTTAGCCGGGACCTCGACGTCGTCCAAATGGAATACGACGGTTCCATCCGGGTTCCGGATTTCACTGGATACGGTGCGGAATTCGATCGTCTCGTACGGCGATTTGTCTGACTGCGTGAATAAGCGCGTTGTCCGCATGTTTCCCCCGACTGGCCCCAAGTTAGTGTTTTGGTTGACGTTATAGGCCTTCTCAATAGCCCACCCAGAAGCACTGTTTTCCTGTGCTGGACCCTGATCGCCACAACATCACGTGCCGGAGAAACCAGGAGCCACAAGATGTAGCCGATCGAGGCGCCCACCGCAACATAATTCGGGCAGAAATGAGGCAAGATTTTGTGTCGGCGAGAGCTAAGCATACACGATATGGTGGACTATGAGGGGAATCCGATTTGTCGTTTCCTGGGTGCCGGCGACGGAAATCCGGCCAAGGACGGGCATCGGGAACCGACAGGATGCCTGCGCTGTCGGTGCCCGGTTATCGATGGATTTTTGGGGCTTGAGGCAAAAAAGCTTTTTCGATGAATCCGTTGGAGACTCTGTTTTCCATTGTGAGATCAAACGGCGCGGAGGCTGTCGCGACAAACCAAGACTGGGTTCAGCGTCTCCTTCACGTTTCGGTCGGGTAGCGGCGTTTCCACTCGTGCGGGTGGTAGGGTCGCGGTTCGACACGGAAATTTTTCCATGTATTTCGGGTTGAGCGAATGGAAAGAATATGGGGTCGCGGGAATCGGTTGGAGGAATTTTCTGAAGTCGGTTGTGAAAAGTGCCGGCCTGAACGGACGCGAGCCTGACAAGGGCCTGATTTGCCGTCGTCGGACGGTTGGGGCGTTGCCGAGTCGGGGGTGGTTCACGGTTTCCTCAGTGGACGGCGGAACATAATGTTCGATGTTTCCCCCAACCGCGAGACGGGGTGGACGCACCGATCCGCAAATGCCATATTTGCGCCACCGGATTGGCCAGATTCGCGTCGAAACTTACTAAGGCGACGACATCAAGAGTCTGGTCGCCCGAACAACCTTCGAGGCGCGGGCATACGGACCAGCGCCGGGCGATATAGGCATTGGCTGACGGTACCATGCATTTCGGGACGTTTCTTTACACGATGTTCAAGGGGCAGCTGGTTGGGACCGACGAGTTTTCCAACCGGTACTACCGGGGTACGGGCAAGCCGCTTCAGGGACGCGAGCGCCGCTGGGTGGTCTTCAAGGGGAAGGCCGAGGCATCGACGATTCCTTCGGAATGGCATGCTTGGCTGCACCACACCGCCGAAGCGCCGTTGACGGAGGATGCGGCGCTGGCGCGCCCCTGGCAGAAGGAACACGAGCCCAACCAGACGGGCACCGTGACGGCCCATTTCCCACGTGGTTACGACCTGCGCGGCGGCCATCGGGCGCCGGCGACGGGGGACTACGAGCCCTGGAAGCCGGAATGAAGGAAAATCCGTCGGACGGCCGGGTGCCGTGCCGAATCGAAACGGATCATCCATGAAGAGAGAAGCAAAAGAAATTACCGTCGGCGGGTTGGTCCTGTTGGGGCTCGTCCTTTTGTTCTGTTTCAATTATGGCGGCCGCGACCTGACGGTGCGGGCGGCAACGAACGATTATCTGGTCAAGGCCGTGTTCAATCGCATCGACGGCATGGGCGAGGGCGGTGACGTGTTTTTGGGCGGAATCAAGGTCGGGACCGTTGATGCACAGGAGCTCGACGAGCACTTCCGCGCGGTGATGATGTTGCGCATCGATGCCGACGTCAAACTGCCTTTCGATACCTCGGCGGCGATCCACACGGACGGGCTGTTAGGCTCAAAATTCGTCGTCCTGGAACCGGGCGGGGATGAAGAACTTCTCAAGGACGGCGACGAAATCACCTTCACCCAGGATGCAATGATCGTCGGCGAATTGCTTGAACTGATCATCGCCCAGGGCAGGGCCCGGTTCGCCAAGGGTGGCGGCGCGGACAGCAAGGGAGCAAAGTGAGCATGGGTCGAAATGCAATCGAGACGGTTATGGGGGCCGTTGTTCTGCTTGTGGCCGGCGTCTTTGTGTTCTTTGCCTATGAAACGGCGCAGGTGAAAGCGGTCCAGGGTTACGAGGTCAACGCCCTCTTTTACAAAATCGGCGGTTTGAACCCGGGTAGTGACGTCCGCATCAGCGGCATCAAGGTCGGGACGGTCATCGACCATCGGTTAAATCCGGAGACCTATGATGCGGCGGTCAGGATGTCGATCGCGGCCGAGGTCAAGCTTCCCGAGGACACGGTGGCCTCGATCGCCAGCGAAGGCCTGTTGGGCGGCAAGTACGTGCGGCTCGAGCCGGGGACGGAAAAGACCCATATCCCCGAAGGCGGCATGATCAAGAAAACACAGGATTTCCGGTCGCTCGAAGATCAGGTGGGCGAGATCATCTTCCTGGCCACCGGCGGTTCGGGCTCGAATGAGGGACCCAAGTAGTCCCGCCCGATCCCAGTCCTGGGATCCGGACCGGTATGCCCGCAACGCCGGATACGTGCCGGCCCTGGGCGAGCCCACGCTTGAGCTCCTGGCGCCCGAGGCGGGGGAACGAGTTCTGGATCTCGGGTGCGGCGACGGTGTTCTCACGGAAAAGATCGCGATTTCGGGTGCCGTCGTTGTTGGCATCGATACCAGCGCCGAGCAGGTTGCGGCGGCGCGGGCGCGGGGTTTGGACGTTCATGTCGCCGATGCCACCCGCCTGGCCTTCGATTCGGAATTCGATGCGGTGTTTTCCAATGCCGCGCTGCACTGGATGCAGCCCCCGGATGCCGTGGTCGCCGGCGTTTGGCGCGGGCTCAGGCCGGGTGGCCGGTTCGTCGCCGAGACCGGCGGTAAAGGGAATGTCGAAACGGTCATCGGCGCGCTCCTGGCCGCCCTGGACCGCCGTGGACTCGACGGCATGACGTCTTTTCCCTGGTATTTTCCTGATGAAGACGATTGTGTCCGCCTGTTGGGAGACGCCGGATTCAGGGTTCTGAACATGGATCTGATGTCCCGGCCGACACCCGTCCCTGGTGGCCTGCTGGGTTGGCTCGAAACCTTTGCCGAGAGTTTCTTGTCGCTTGTTCCCAGGGCTGAACGGCCCGATTTCGTTGCCGAGGTTTGCGAAAGCCTGGCACCGCGGCTCAAGGACGGCGAGGGGTGCTGGTTTGTCGATTACGTGCGCCTGCGATTTGCAGCGGTTAAACCGAACAATGCTTAAACGCCGACATCACATAATCCTTGGATTCTGGCTGGCAGCATTTTTGTTCGCCGGACCGGCCATGGCCGATACCTTCCTGGTTGCCGTCCTCCAGGGCATGGACAAGGTGACGGCGCGGGTTTCCACCATCGAGGCGCCGGTGGGCGACGTCGTGCGCTTCGGCACCCTTGAGATCATCGCCCGTACCTGCGACAAGCGGCCGCCGGAGGAAACCCCGGAAAGCGCGGCCTTCCTGGATATCTGGGAGGTCCGCCGCGGCGAGCCCGCGGCGAGCCTGTTCCGGGGCTGGATGTTCGCCTCGAGCCCGGCGGTCTCGGCTCTGGAGCATCCGGTCTACGACGTCTGGGTGCTCGACTGCAAGAACACCGCCTCCAATCCTGCCTCGACCTCGGGCGGCGCCAAGTCGGAATAGAAACGGGCCTTGACCTGTAACGCGTCCTCGAGGCGCTGCAGGTAGGTCCGGCAGGGCACTTCCTCGACCCCGAACCGTTGCAGGTGGTCGGTGACGAATTGGCAATCGAGCAGTACGAATCCACCCAGCCTGAGCCGCGCGACAAGATGGACGAGGGCGACCTTGCTGGCGTCCCGGGCGTGGGAGAACATGCTTTCGCCGAAGAACGCGCCGCCCAGGGCGACTCCATAAAGACCGCCGACCAACCGGCCGTCACGCCAGGTCTCGACGCAATGGACGAAGCCCATGTGGTGGAGGTCGGTGTAGGCGGCGATGATCTGGTCGTTGATCCAGGTATCCCGGCGCCCCCTCGCGGCGGTGGCGCATGCCCTGATGACCTTGTCAAAGGCGGTGTCGCAGCGAACCTCGAAGGTCCCCCCGCGTATGGATTTTCGCAACGACCTGGGAACGTGGAAGCGCTCCAGTGGAAGAACGCCGCGGACTTCGGGGTCGACCCAGAAAATGGTGTTGGAACGGCGGCTTTCGGCCATGGGAAAGATGCCGGCGGCATAGGCCCGCAACAACAGTTCCGGGGTCAACCGGTTCGGTCCGGCGCCGGATTTAGGTCGTGGACTCAATTAGGCTGTACCCGTGGCGGGAGCCAATTTTCCCGCCTGCAAGGCGCGGACCGCGCCGCGATGCCAACCCATCGCAAGGGGTCCGCAACGCCGCGGGTGGGAAAAGGGGCCCCGTTCCTTCGGAATTGGGCGCAAATGACGAGGGCTCGCGTCGCTCGTCCTTGAATATGCGCTGCATGTCCGGCGTCCTCGCTCCTAATCCCTCGTCATTTTCGCCGCAACCACGGGAATAGCCTAATTGGGTCCACGACCTAATCATTGGTTCCCGTGAAGTCCTCCAGCCAGCCGATGTCATAGTCGCCGTTGACGAATTCGGGATTGGCCACCAGGCGCTGGTGCAGGGGTATGGAGGTCTCCAGTCCATCGATGACGTATTCGCCAAGGGCGCGGCGGAGCCGCATCAGGCATTCGTTGCGGTTGGCGCCGTGGACGATCAGCTTGGCAATTAGGCTGTCGTAATGGGGCGGCACCCGGTAGCCGGAATAAAGCGCCGAGTCGACCCGTACGCCGAGGCCGCCGGGGGCGTAATAATCGCCAACCAGGCCGGGGGAGGGGAGAAACGTTTCCGGGTTCTCGGCGTTGATCCGGCATTCGATGGCATGGCCGGAGAAGCGGATATCTTCCTGTTTGAACCCCAGCGGTGCGCCGGCGGCCACCCGTAACATCTCGCGCACCAGATCGAGCCCGCAGATCATCTCGGTAACCGGGTGTTCCACCTGGAGCCGGGTGTTCATTTCGATGAAATAAAATTCTCCGTCCTCAAAGAGGAACTCTATGGTACCGACGCTGCGATAGCCGATTTTCTTGATTGCCTTGGTGACCAGGTTACCGATGTCGCGCCGCTGTTCGGCATTGAGGGCCGGCGAGGGCGCTTCCTCCACCAGTTTCTGGTGGCGGCGCTGCATCGAGCAATCCCTCTCCCCCAGGTGCACGACGTTGCCGTGATGGTCGGCAAGAACCTGGACCTCGATATGCCGGGGCTGGGTGAGGAATTTTTCGATGTAAACGTCCGCGTTTCCGAACGCCGCCTGAGCCTCCTTGCGGGTCAAATCCAGTGCGCTGGCTAACTCGTTGGGCGCGTTTACGACCTTCATGCCGCGCCCGCCGCCTCCCGCCGTGGCCTTGATAAGCACGGGATAACCCATGTCGTCGGAGAATCGGCGGGCCTCCTCTTCGTTCCTTACCGGCCCGTCGGAACCGGGAACGACGGGTATTCCGGCCTCACGCGCCACCCGTTTGGCGGTGATCTTGTCCCCCATCTGGCGGACGTGTTCGGATGACGGGCCGATGAAGGTGAACCCGTGTTCCTCGACCATGGCGACAAAGTCGGCGTTCTCGGCGAGGAATCCGTAGCCCGGGTGAATGGCGTCGGCGTTGCTGATGGCCGCCGCCGTGAGGATGGCCTGGATGTTGAGGTAGCTGTCGCGGGCTGGCGCGGGGCCGATGCAGATGGCCTCATCGGCCAGGCGGACGTGCATGGCGTCGGTATCGGCGGTGGAATGGACGGCGACCGTGCGAATTCCCATTTCCCGGCAGGCCCGCAGGATTCGCAAAGCGATTTCACCGCGATTGGCGATCAGGACTTTTTCAAACATCGGAGTTCTAGGCCACGGCCTAGGTAAGGATCATCAAGGGTTCGCCATATTCCACCGGCGTCCCGTTGGTGATCAGGATGCGTGCCACCTCGCCCGCTCTCGGAGCCTTGATCGGATTGAACACCTTCATTGCCTCGATCAGCAGGAGGGTCTGCCCCTCGGATACGGTATCGCCGACCTTGACGAAAGCTGGCGAGTCCGGGTCGTTCGCCGTGAATACGACGCCGACCATGGGCGCGGTTACCAGGCCTGGATGGTCGGGTGCGAACTCATCCTCACCGGCGGAGACCGGGGGTTCGGCAGATTCCTCCGCCGCGCCGGTAATCCTGCTTGGGACTTCCGAGGGCGCTATCGTCGAAACCGGCGCCGCGGTCCCCCGTGCGACGCGCACATGCAAGTTCTCGACCCCGTACTCGATCTCGCTCAGGTTCATCTCGTCAAGCAGGCCGGCGAGTTGCCGGATGAGGTCGGTATTGACGTCGGTCTTCTTTCCAGGCTTGGCCATGTATTTCCTGTCTACTTGGCTTTCTTGGTGGTTTCCAGCATTTGCGCCGCCGCATCCAGGGCCATCTGGTACCCGAAACCGCCGAATCCACAGATCATGCCCTTGGAGGCTTTGGAAACATAAGACTGCTGCCGAAATTCGTCCCGTTGATGGATGTTGGACAAATGGACCTCGATGACCGGTATCTCACAGGCGAGCAGGGCGTCGAGCAGGGCCACGGACGTATGGGTGTAGGCACCCGCGTTGACGATCAATAAGGCGTAGGTGCTGCGTGCTTCCTGAATCCAGTCAACCAGTTCGCCTTCACTGTTGCTCTGACGAAATTCCACGCCCAGCCCCAGGGCCGATGCGCGCTTGGCGCACGCGACCGCGATATCATCCAGGGTCTCGCTGCCGTAGATGTCGGGTTCGCGGGTACCCAGCATGTTGAGGTTCGGTCCATTCAGGACCAGGATATTGGGGG
>JAJFIG010000360.1 GCA_021775195.1 Rhodospirillales bacterium
CGTTCGGGATCAGTGTCCGGCGGCGCCTGATCGGTTGTCGTGCCTGGTTCGGGAGGCGTGTCACTCTCGCTGTCGGCCACTTTTTGCAATGTGTCGTCGATCATTTCCGCGTCTGCCGAAGGTGGTTCTTCGTCCACCGGAGCCGGTTCGGGGGCGACGTCTTCCGGTTCCACGCCGGGCACTTCTTCTTCCGCCTCGGTACCGGCCGGCTCCTCTTCCGGTTCCACCAACCCACCGGCAACCGTCGTTGCACTCTCCCGCCAGACCACCTCATAGAGGGTGAGTTTGCCTCTGAACCCCTTCAGAGTATGCGGGCCGCGATTGACAAACCCCAGTTTCTTCCCGGCGCAGATGCCACGTACGATCTCGGACACCAGGACCTGTCCGGCCTCGGCTTCTCCGACGATACGGGCGGCAATCTGAACGGTGGTTCCGAATAGATCGTCGTTCTCGCTAATTGGTTCGCCGGCGTTGATGCCAATTTTAAGGTTGAGGGGCAATTCTGGATTGGCGTGGTTGTGCGCGGAGGCGCGGCGCTGGATGGCTGATGCCGCCTCGACGCTGTTGGACGTGATCGAGAACGACGCCATGATCCCGTCGCCGGTGTGTTTGATTTCCTTGCCGTTGAACTGCAACAGAGCATCGCGAACGATTTGGTCGTGGGCGTGAACGACCTGCTGGGCGGCGTCGTCCCCCTTGGCCTGGGTGAGGTCGGTGGAACCAACGATGTCGGTGAACAGGACGGAGATCAGGCCGCCAGCGGTTTCCTTGGCCTTCGGGGTGTTCCATTCGACCAGCGCCTGTTCCAGGTGCTTGGCGGTATTGGGGTCACCGCTGAGGCGGGCATTCAAGGCATTGCGCCCGGCGGTGAACATCTGCATGTACCGGGGATCGTCGACGAGATAGTCCTGATAGCGTTCGGCAAACGAGTCCGATTGTGACTTGTTGAAGCCGAGCGACTGGATGATGTTGCGCAACATGGTCGGCATGGCGGACGGGTCCAGGCCGCTGTCCTGTGCCAGGGCTTCGCAGGCGCCGGCGAGAAAAAGGTCGATGCCGAATTTCTCGAAGCTGCCTAGTTGATCCCGATCGACATCCCCAAGAGCACCGTCGAGGAACGCTGTCATGTAGGACATCTGTTCCTTGGTATATCCCCTGTCGCTGTCGTCTTGCTCCGTTTCCGCCGCGTCCTCGTTGGCGGTTTCCGGGGCATCGGCCTCGTCTGCGGCGACGTCGTCATCGGGTTCCGTCGGTTCAACGGCTTCAGCGATTTCCTCGGCTTCGGTTTCCTCGATTTCCTCGAACTCGCCGGGATCGCCGGTGTTTTCGGTCTCGGCGGGTTCGGGAGTGTCGCCGTGAAGGGTTTCGGCAAGCTGGGCGGCGACCGCTTCGGCCATCGCCTCGGTTTCTTCCGGCGCGGGTTCGAGATCAGGAGTGGGTTTCGTCGATGTAGCGGCAGGTTTCTTGGTATTCGGGCTGGCGGTGTCCGATGGGCGCCGCCGCGACCACGTTCCCAGGTCCGCGTCGGAAAGAAACGTGAGGGCCATGATAATGGCGCTGATCAGGAAGGTTCCGAGGAAAATGCCAAAAAGGACGTTGGAGTGCACGTCCCTGCCCAACGACGCCTCATCGAGCCAGACCGAAGCCAGCCCCATGGCGAGGGCGCCGAATACGAGGCTGAAAAAGGTTATAAGAACCAGCTTGATGAAAACTGCGAAACCGGTTGATTTCTGATTCGATTTCGCCTGCGCGGCGCCGGACTTTGATTTCTTGCCTTTGCCGCGAGGGGACTCCTTGCCTGTTTCGGATTTCTCGTTGTCCGTGCCTTTCGTCTTGCCCGGTTTTCCTCCGTGTCCGCGGTTCTCGATTTTACTCAGGTTTGGGCTTTCGTAGAGGGTCGTTTCCTGGTGGAGACCCTCCTTCGGATCGAAGGCCCGGATGACGCGAACGGCGCTTATGGAGGAAACTTTTTCGAGGGATCGGCCGTCCTTGACGGCCAAGTCCTTCTGCCCGGCAGGATACCGGCCATGGAGTTCCCATCGGTCCCATCGAAGAACATGGACCTCGAAGGCAATCTCATCCCGTGAACCGACCATTTC
Organism: Rhodospirillales bacterium; assembly: GCA_021775195.1. Taxonomy (GTDB): domain Bacteria; phylum Pseudomonadota; class Alphaproteobacteria; order Rhodospirillales; family 2-02-FULL-58-16; genus JAJFIG01. Next base: position 2,100 of record JAJFIG010000360.1, read on the forward strand.
GCCCCCACTCAGTCGGCCCCGGATACGGGGCGGTACACAAACAACGGCGCTCCGTTTTACCGGACTATGACAAGTTGTTGGGCAGTCTATGCTTAAGGACTTAAGAGATTACGAACGTCCGTCTAAAACACCGTTTTTGACGCGGCCACAGGGAAAAATAGAGCGTTAATTCTCTCTATGGTTTGGTGAATCCCAGAAAAACGCCACAAAAAAGGGTGCCCAGCTCTTGCCGGCACCCTGTGGCAGGTCTGTGTGCGGACTTTGGCCGGGTTCAACCTTTGAGGCCGAAGTCCTTGAAGCGCTTGTTGAATTTTGCCAACTGTCCGCCGCTGTCCACGAGGCGGTGGACGCCCGTCCAGGCCGGATGTGTCTTTGGATCGATATCCAGCTTCAAGGTATCGCCCGCCGAACCCCATGTGGAGCGCGTCTTATAGCTGGTCCCGTCCGTCATCAGCACGGTAATTTCGTGGTAATCGGGGTGGATGCCCTTTTTCATTTTTCCGCTCCGGTAATTCAAGGCGCCCTATATAACCAAGCGTGTCAGGCAGTTCAAGGGCCGTTCGTTCATTGATTAGCGTCTTGGGCCGGGGCCTTCCCAGGTGTCTTAAGCGATCGCAATCCAATGAACACGACGCCGACCATGACCACCGCGCCGGCAAAATAGGGCCAATCCTTGCCGAAGGCGGAAAAAAGGAATCCCGCCCACGCCGGGCCGACGACACGGGCGAGGATCGACGCGGATCGATTGACGCCGAGGATACCGCCTTGTTCATCAGCTCCCGCCCGCAAGGAAACAAGGCTGTTCAAGGACGGTGTCATGACGCTGAACCCATAGGCCAGGACCAGCATGGCAATGAGAAGCATGGGAAGGGAGTTGGAGAATGGAATCAATAGCATGCCAAGGGCCAGAGCACCGGCGCCTTGAATGACCAGGGTCCGCTCCCCGAATTTCTTTGCCAGGCGGCCAATCAGCCCTCCCTGTATCCCGGCGCTGAGGAGGCCGGCATAGGCGAACAAGTAACCGTTTTGCTCCGGTCCCCATCCGAACTTGCGTTCCGACCACATGGCGAAGGTGGTTTCCATGCCTGAGAAAACGAAGGTGACGAGGAAGGTGAAGGCGATAAGAAGCCCCATGTTCGGGCGTTGCAATGCCTCCCTGAACTGGGTCCAGCGCTTTTTCGGTGGCTTGGCGGCCAGCCTGGCGCGGACCTCGGGCGAAAGCGATTCCTTGAGCAATGCCAGGGTAAGGACCAGGGCGATCGCGGAAAGCGCGGCAGCGACAAAGGCAGGGGT
>JAJFIG010000037.1 GCA_021775195.1 Rhodospirillales bacterium
CTGGCATGGTTGTTGGCAGCCGTCCTGGCTCTCGCCGTGGCGGGCGCGTCCGCCGCCGCCCAGGCCAAGGCGGCGCCTGAAAGCTTCGCAGATCTCGCCAAGAAGCTTCTGCCGGCAGTCGTCAACATATCCACCACCCAGGTCATCGAGGGCGGCGGCGTGGAAATGCCGCAGCTCCCCCCCGGGTCGCCTTTCGAGGACTTTTTCCGCGAGTTCTTCGAGCGCAACCGGCCCCAGCAGCGCCAGCGCAAGCGCCAGGCGACGTCGCTCGGGTCCGGGTTCATCGTCGATGCCGAGGGCTACGTGATCACCAACAACCACGTCATCGCCGAAGCCGACGAGATCACCGTTATTCTCCATGACGACACCCGTCTCAAGGCGGAAGTGATCGGCCGCGACGCCAAGACCGACATCGCCGTTCTCAAGGTCAAGCCGGAGAAGGAACTGTCGTCCGTCAGTCTTGGTGATTCCGATGAGTCCCGTGTCGGCGACTGGGTGGTTGCCATCGGCAATCCCTTTGGCCTCGGCGGCACGGTCACCGCCGGCATCATTTCCGCCCGCCACCGCGACATCAACTCCGGTCCCTACGACGACTTCATCCAGACCGATGCCTCCATCAACCGGGGCAATTCGGGTGGTCCCATGTTCAACCTCGACGGCCAGGTTATCGGCATCAACACCGCCATCTTCTCGCCTTCCGGCGGCAGCGTCGGCATCGGTTTCGCCATTCCCAGCGCCACCGCCAAGCCGGTCATCAGCCAGCTCATCAAGCATGGCCAGGTTCGCCGCGGCTGGCTCGGCGTCCATATCCAGGCCGTGACCGAGGAAATCGCCGAAACCCTGGGCCTCGACAAGGCCACCGGCGCCCTCGTCGCCAGCATCATCAAGGACGGCCCGGCGGAAAAGGCGAAGATCAAGCCCGGCGACGTGATCCTCCAATTCGACGGCAAGGATGTCGTGCAAATGCGCAAGCTGCCGCGCATCGTCGCCGAGACCGAGGTCGAGAAACCGGTCGAAGTGGTGATCTGGCGTGACAGCAAGAAGATGACCCTCGACGTCACCATCGGCGAGCTCAAGGAAACCGAGGCCAAGGTGGCGGCGGCCCATGGCAAGGATAAGGACAAGGACAAGGGCGGCGGTGAAAAGATCATCGATGCTCTTGGCCTGACCCTGGCCGAAATCACGCCTCCCATGCGCGAACGCTTCAAGCTGGACGAGGAAGCCAAGGGGATCGTGGTGACGGCCGTCGAAGAGGAAGGCGCCGCCGCCGAGAAGGGCATTCGCCCCGGCGACGTCATCGTCGAACTGAGCCAGGAAGAAGTGAGCACGCCGGACGACGTCACCGACAAGGTCGAGAAGGCCCGCAAGGCCGGGCGCAAGTCCGTATTGCTGCTTCTGGAAGGGCAGGGCGGATTGCGCTTCATCGCTGTCCGTATCAAGGAAAAGACGGGCTGACCCCGCGCCGACTCTTCCGCCGTCAGGCCCGGAATTCGCTGGCCCGGTATCCCTGGGCATAAAGCACCGCCGTCAGGTCCCCGTGTTCGATGCGGACCCGGGCACCGGCGGCGGCGACCGGCTTGGCGTGATAGGCCACCCCCAGCCCCGCCGCCTGGATCATCGGCAGGTCGTTGGCGCCGTCGCCGACGGCCAGGGTATCAGCCAGGACCAGTCCCCGTTCCGCTGCCATCGTCACCAGAATCCGGCGCTTGTCGTCCTTGGTCAGGATCGGGTCCTCGACCTTGCCGCTCAGGTGGCCGCCGGTGATTTCGATCCGGTTGCCCTCGCAGGAGTCGAAACCCAGACGTGCCGCTACCCGTTCGGCGAAGTACCTGAGCCCGCCGGAAACCAGCGCCGTGCGGGCGCCGTTGGCGGCCATGGTCGCGATCAGGCTTTCGGCTCCCGGGTTCAGGGTCACCTGTTCCATGGTCTTCTCCAGGGCATCCTCCGGCAAACCCTTGAGCAGAGCCACCCGTTCCCTGAGGGCCTCGCGAAAGAGGATTTCACCGTTCATGGCCCGCTCGGTTATGGCGGCGATTCGCTCCTTCAGTCCGGCGAAGTCGGCCAGGTCGTCCATGGTCTCCCCTGCGACGATGGTCGAATCCATGTCGGCGACCAGGAGTTTCTTGCGCCGCCCCGCCGACGGCTGGGCGATGACGTCGTGAGCCCCGGCGATGGCGCGGACCGTCTCCTCCGCCTGTTCCAGCGCTGCCCCGGCGAAGGCCAGATCGCAGGCGATGCCGGGCGCCAGCCAGTCCGGCGTTCCGATTTCCGCGCCTAGCCCGTTGAGCGCTGCCCCGGCCTCGGCGACAATGCCGTTGGTCAGGCCGGCCTTTTCCGGGTCGGCGATAAGGGTGAGAACGTTTTCCATGATCAGGGTCCAGGCGTTCCGGGATAACCGCGCTGCCCCGCGCGGTCAATGGCGAGAGCGGTATCGCGCCGGGAAACGGCATTCATGAACACGGCGGCGTCCGCCCCCGTCCTCGTCGTCACCGGGCCGACGGCCAGCGGCAAGTCGGCCCTGGCCCTGGATGTGGCGGTGGAGTTCACGGGCACGGTGATCAATGCCGACAGCATGCAGGTGTACCGGGACCTCGCCATCCTCACTGCCCGCCCGCCGGCGGCCGACCAGGCCCGGGTTCCCCACCGCCTCTACGGTGTTCTTTCTGCCTCCGAGCGCTGTTCGGCGGGCCGTTGGCTGGACATGGCCTGCCGGGAGATCGAGGCCGCCCATGCCGAAGGCCGCCTGCCCGTGGTCGTCGGCGGCACCGGCCTCTATCTCAAGGCATTGATGAGCGGCCTGTCCCCCATTCCCGAAATTCCCGACGATGTCCGCCGCGCCGCCCGCGAGCGCCATACCCGCCTCGGTGGCGATGCCTTTCATGCCGAGGTCGCCAGGGTCGATCCCGAAACCGCCCGCCGCCTTCCGCCCGGTGACGGCCAGCGCCTGATCCGCGCCTTCGAGGTCTTCCAGGCGACGGGTGTTCCCCTGTCCACCTGGCAACGCCGGGAGTCCGGCACCCCGGCCATCGCGGCCCGCTTCGCCACCCTTGCCCTGGCGCCGCCCCGGGACGAGCTTTACCGGGCCATCGACCGCCGCTTCGACGCCATGGTTGCCGCCGGCGCCGTCGATGAGATTGCGGCGCTGGATCGGCTTGGCCTGGATGGGGACCTGCCCGCCATGAAGGCCGTCGGCGTCCCCGACCTGCGACGCCACCTGCGGGGCGAGACGTCGTTGGAGGATGCCTGTGCGTCGGCGAAACGGGCCAGCCGCAACTTCGCCAAGCGCCAGCTTACCTGGCAGCGCCATCAGGTCGCCGGGGACAGGGTAATATCCGCGCAATATTCGGAAAGTTTGCGACCTGAAATCTTTTCATTTATTCGTCAGTTTTTATTGACCGGGCATTCGTGAACGACTAGGTTGCCGTCTCCCGCGACCGACCGGCGGCGGGGACAGACGACAAAATTGGCCCGGATTACGGGCGCATAGCGTCCGCGAAGACGCTTGGAAGGAAACGAGGCGATGGCCAAGGAACAGATGAACGGGTCCCAGATCGTGCTCAAGGCTCTGGTCGATCAGGGTGTCGATGTGATTTTCGGCTATCCCGGGGGCGCCGTGCTGCCTCTTTACGACGAACTGTTCAAGCAGAACGCCATCCGCCACATCCTGGTCCGGCACGAACAGGGTGCGATGCACGCCGCCGAGGGATATGCCCGCTCCACCGGCAAGGTAGGCGTGGTTCTCGTGACCTCGGGCCCCGGCGCTACCAACACCGTGACCGGCC
>JAJFIG010000361.1 GCA_021775195.1 Rhodospirillales bacterium
CCTTGACGCTCAACGAAACGACCGCCGACAGGGCGCGGTCGAGATCGAAGGGTACGTCGTCGGGGCTGGGCCGGTGAGCCGGGTTGATGACCGGTTCCACGGGTTCCGGCATGATGGTTTGCTCCCTTGATTTTCGTCCGCTTCTTGCCCGGCGTCCTTAAACGGAAATCGGGATTGCTCAAGCATAGCAGGTTGGGCGCCAGGACATAAACGTCAAGCTATCCCCATGCACACCTTACTGCAGGCATGTCCGCCGGCGCGCCGGCCTTGCCTTCGGGCTCCCGAACCGCGATCATTTTGTCCATGCAGATCACCACCTCCCGGTCGCGGCTGGTCGCCGTGCTTGGCCCCACCAACACGGGCAAGACCCATTTGGCCATGGAGCGCATGCTCGGGCACGAAAGCGGCATCATCGGATTTCCGCTGCGCCTGCTGGCGCGCGAGAACTACGACCGGGCGGTACGCATCAAGGGCCGGACTCGCGTCGCCCTGATCACCGGCGAGGAGAAGATCGTCCCGCCCCAGGCGCGCTATTTCCTGTGCACGGTCGAATCCATGCCGGTGGACCGACAGGTCGCCTTCCTGGGTGTCGACGAGATCCAGATGTGCGCCGATCCCGACCGCGGCCACGTCTTCACCGACCGGATGCTGAATGCGCGGGGCACCGAGGAAACCATGTTCATGGGCGCCGACACCATCCGGCCGCTGCTTGCCAAACTGGTGCCGGACATCGAATTCGTCTCGCGGCCACGGTTTTCGACCCTGGCCTACACCGGGCAGCGCAAGGTCACGCGCTTGCCGCCGAGGAGCGCCGTCGTCGCCTTTTCCGCCGCCGACGTCTACGCCCTCGCCGACTTGGTGCGCCGTCAGCGGGGCGGCGCGGCGGTGGTCCTGGGAGCGCTGAGCCCGCGGACCCGGAACGCCCAGGTGGACATGTATCAGGCCGGCGAGGTGGACTACCTGGTTGCCACCGACGCCGTCGGCATGGGCCTCAACATGAACGTCGACCATGTGGCCTTCGCCGCCATGCGCAAGTTCGACGGGCGCCAGCTGCGCGGATTGACGGCGGCGGAACTGGCGCAGATCGCGGGGCGGGCCGGGCGCCACATGAACGACGGCACCTTCGGCACCACCGCCGACATCGCACCCCTGGACCCGGAAACCGTGGAGGCCATCGAATCCCACCGCTTCGAGCGCCTGCGCGGGCTGTTCTGGCGTAATGCCGATCTGCGGTTCACCTCGCTCGACGCCCTCAGGACCAGCCTGACCCAGGCTTCCGGCGACCCGGTCCTGATCAAGGCGCGGGAGGCCGATGACGAAACGGCGCTGGTGACCCTGGCCAAGGACCCGGAGATCGCCCGCACCGCCCGCGGCCCCGATGCCGTGCGCCTGCTCTGGAACGTGTGCCGGATTCCCGACTTCCGCAAGATCATGAGCGACGCACACACCCGCCTCCTCGGCCAGATCTACGGTTACCTGGCGGGACCCGAGGGCCGGCTGCCCACGGACTGGGTCGCCGCCCAGGTGGCCCGTGTCGAGCGCACCGACGGCGACATCGAGACCCTAGTCCAGCGCATCGCCAACATTCGTACCTGGACCTACGTCTCCTTCCAGGGCGACTGGCTCGGCGACGCCGGGCACTGGCAGGAACGGACACGGACCATCGAGGACAGCCTGTCGGACGCCCTGCACCAGCGCCTGACCCAGCGCTTCGTCGACCGCCGGACCTCGGTCCTGGTCAAGCGCATGAAGGACGGAACCGGTATGTCGGCGGTTGTCGACGCCGACGGCACGGTCATGGTCGAGGGCCATTTCGTCGGCCATCTCGAGGGCCTGCGCTTCGCCGCCGACAAGGCGGCGCCGGGGTTTGCCGCCAAGGCCGTGGGCAATGCCGCCCAGCGGGCCCTGGGGAGCGAGATCGCCAACCGCCTCCAGCGCCTGGAGGACGACTCGGACGACGCCTTCGCGCTGACCGCGGACGGCGGCGTGCTGTGGCATGGCGGCGCGGTCGGACGGTTGGCGGTGGGTGCCGATATCCTGAGCCCCGGTGTCGACCCCCTGGCCAGCGACCTGCTGGCGGGAAGCCAGATGCAAAGGGCGCACCGGCGGCTCTCGGCCTTCGTCGAGAGCTGGATCGCCGGGCGCCTGGCGCCCCTCATGGCGGCCCGGCGGGCGCCACTGCAGGGGCTGGCGCGGGGCCTGGTGTTCGAGCTCGGCGAGGGATTGGGGTCCCGGCCCCGGCGCCGGGTAGCCAAGCACCTGAAGGCGCTGGGACGGGAGGATCGCAAGGTTTTGCGCGGGCTCGGCGTGCGCATCGGCCGTGAAAGCGTGTTCATGCCCGATCTCCTGAAGCCGGCGGCGGTGGAGACGCGGGCCCTGCTGTGGAAGCTGAAGGCGGGCCTCGACACGGTCCCGGAGACACCGGCGCCGGGCCGGGTTTCGGTGCCGCTGGACGCGGCGGTGCCGGACGACTTCTACGAGGCAGTGGGCTACCGGCCCCTGGGTCCGAGGGCGATCCGGGTCGACATGGTGGAACGGGTGGCGGCCAAGGCCTGGAGCCTTTCGCGGCAGGGACCGTTTGCCGTCGGCCCGCCGTTGCTGTCACTGGTCGCCTGCACGGTCGAGGAAATGGCCGCTGTCCTCGGGAGGCTCGGCTACCGCGCCAGCGGCGACGGCGACGGGGTCCGCTTCAGCCCGGCGCCCCGGCGCGGCAAGCGTCCCGGCGGCCCCGCCAAGAGACAGGCAAAGGCCGCGGAAGACAATAAGGATTCGCCTTTCGCCAAGCTACGCGAGCTGGTCCTGACACGACCATGACGGAGGGCACCCAGCGCCTCGACAAATGGCTTTGGTTCGCGCGGTTCTTCAAGAGCCGGTCGCTGGCGACCCGCTTTTGCACCGACGGCCGGATCCGGGTCAACGAGGTCGCCGTGAGCAAGGCCCATCACGGGCTCAGGGTGGGCGACGTGCTGACCTTCGCCAAGGGTCACGACATCCGGGTGATCGAGGTCCGGGACCTGGGTGCCCGCCGCGGTCCGGCGCCGGAAGCGCGCAACCTTTACGACGACCTGAAGCCGCCCGAACCGCGGAGCCGGAAGGAGATTTCGCCCGAGGGGCGTGAACGGGGCAGCGGCCGCCCGACCAAGGCCGAACGGCGGGCGATCGACCGCCTCAAGGGGCAGGAAACCTAGAGCGCTATCCGGAAGTTTGTCAGGTCGCCGGCGTGACGCAGTTGAGGATGGCCCACGGGCCGTCGGAGTCGGAGCCCGGACGGGCGGGTTCGACGGCGGACCGGCACTCGCCGGGAAGCAACGGATCGCGGATTGCCGCCAGGGAATCCTCGACGGTACCGCCGGACGGTGCGATCAGGGACAACTGGTCCGGTTCCGAAGGGAGATCGTCGTCGGGATCGCCCATGGCCACATTTTCCGGCGCCGGGACTTCGTCCTCGCCCGCGGCAACCGTTATATCGAGGGTTTCCCCGTCACGGCAGACGTTGCCCTCGGTCACGCCGCGATAGAGGGCGCAATCCTGGCCGATCACCGCCGAAATGCCGTGATCGGAAACGGATTTCTCGGTGGTCAGATAACTGATCCCGTCGGCAACCCAGCTCGCGACCTGCAAGGGCACCGGTATGGCGCAGGCGGTCAACAAAAGGAGACAGGAGAGGGTAAGGGTGCCGGTCAGTCCGCGCCGGAACCCGGATCGGGGAGGGACCGTGTCGGAACAATAGGGCTTGGGCTCCGATCGTCGGAGCAAGACATCATCAGGCATTGGTTCATCCCGTTCTGGGTGGCCGTGATCTTCTGAACAGGTGCCGGCGGCGGTTCTGGCGCGGCGGCACTGCGCAAGCTCCTAGAATGATCGACAGGCATTAAGGAACCCTGAAGACGGTGCTTGACGGGTCTGGAATCAACCCTTGCGAAACACAACCGATAGGTTGTTGGCGGGCATGGGGATGGTGTCGGCGAGGCCGAGGCCGGCGGCGGCGGCGGCGGCGGTGACATCATCGAGGTCACGGACGCCCCAGCCGGGGTCGCGGCGGCGCAGGCTTTCGTCGAAGGCGGCGTTGCTGGGGGCCGTATGGCGGCCGTCCATCTTGTAGGGGCCATAGAGGATCAGCACGCCGCCGGGATCGAGGATGCGCCCGGCGCCCTCGGTCAGGGCCAGGCAGACATCCCAGGGGGCGATGTGGATCAGGTTGACGGCGATGACGGCGGCGGCATTCTCGAGCGGCCAGTCCCCGGCACAGATGTCGAGATCCAGGGGCATCCTCAGGTTCTCAGAGGGCGTCCCGGCAACCCAGGCGGCGATGGAATCGCGCATGTCGGGATCGGGATCGGTCGGCTGCCAGACGACATCGGGGAATTGGGGAGCGAAATGCGCCGCGTGCTGGCCGGTGCCGCTGGCGACCTCGAGGACCGTTCCGGTCTCCGGCAACACTCGCTTCAGCACCGCGAGAATGGGCTCGCGGTTACGCTCCGCCGCGGCGGCGACGCGGCGGCGGTAATCGCCCTCACCGGTGGGGGCGGTGTAGCCGCCGGTCTCTTCGCGATTCCTGGCCATGACGTTCAAAGTGGGGCCCCGCCCATCCCCCGGCAAGGGTAAAGTGCCAGTCGGTCCCGGAAGGGTTGTTCCATGGGCGCAGGTTGTGATAGGCATGGCCATGATCGCTAGAATCAAGGCTTTGCTCCGTGGGGGCGACGGTATTCCGGAGGGGGCGAAAGGCCGGCACGAAGAAGACGACCTGCATCTGGCCGCGGCGGCGCTTCTGGTGGAAACCGCGTGCATGGATGGCCATGTGGACGAAGCGGAGCGAGACACTATCACGGCACTGCTGCAATCCAGGTTCGGCCTCGACGCCGGCGAGGCGGGGGCATTGATCGACGCCGGGCATGAGGCGGTCACGGATTCGAGCCAGCTTTACGGTTTCACCCGCGTGATCAAGGACCGCTTCTCCGACGAGGAAAGGATCCGGTTGATCGAAATGCTGTGGGAGGTCGCCTACGCCGATGGGCACGTGCATCATTACGAATCAAGTCTGGTGCGCCGCGTCGCCGGGCTGATCTACGTCACCGACCGGGACAGCGGCGACGCCCGCAAACGGGTGCTGGCGCGGAGCAAGGCCGCGAGTTAATTTAGTGAAAACCAGGCGCTGGGGGCGCCGGGCAAAGACGAAACGCACGAAACGGAGAAAGCCATGACCTACGTCGTTGTCGAAGCCTGCATCAAATGCAAATTGATGGACTGCGTTGAAGTATGCCCCGTGGACTGTTTCTACGAGGGCGAGAACATGCTCGTCATTCATCCCGACGAATGCATCGATTGCGGCGTTTGCGAACCCGAATGCCCAGTGGAAGCCATCGTCCCGGATACCGAACCGGGATTGGACCAGTGGCTCGAGCTCAACACCAAGTACAGTAACGACTGGCCCAACATCACGCGCAAGGGGACCCCGCCCGAGGACTCCGACGCATGGCGTGACAAGAAGGACAAACTTCAGCACCTGAGCACGAATCCCGGCAAGGGAGAGTAGGCCGAAGGGAGGAGTGGGGGACCGGGCGTCTTCCCCACGGGCAATGGGGCCCACGAGCAATGGGGATTGATGCCCAAGCCTGTTTTTTTTGCACTGCAAATGTGGTACAAGTAATCAGCCGGTCGGTTGAGGCCGGCTTTAGGTTGTTTGGGTGCGTTGGTAAATAGAGACGGCCCGCACCCGCAGGAGCGGCAATCGCCAATAGTCGGAATTCACGTTGATCCGCACCGTTCTCGTCCCGAGGCGGGCGTGGAACGGCGAGAGAGTCGCCGGGCGTGAATCACAAGAACATACTGTGTGGAGAGAAACGGACAAATGGCCGAGGAACTGATTTTTAGCCCCGACGATTACGTGGTCTATCCGACCCATGGCGTCGGCAAGGTAGTCAGCATCGAAACCCAGGAAATCGCCGGGCATGAACTGCGGCTTTTCGTTATTTCATTCGATCGCGACCGCATGACCCTCCGGGTTCCCGTCTCCAAGGCGTCGACGTCGGGGTTGCGCCGGCTGAGCAGCCGCAAGGTGATGGACAACGCGCTGACGACGCTGAAGGGGCGGGCGCGGACCAAGCGCAGCATGTGGAGCCGCCGGGCCCAGGAATACGAGGCCAAGATCAACTCGGGCAATCCGATCTCCATCGCCGAGGTGGTGCGCGACCTGCACCGCAACGCCGGCCAGCCCGATCAGTCGTTCAGCGAGCGCCAGATCTACGAGGCCGCCCGCGACCGGCTGGCCTGCGAACTGGCCGCCGTCGAGAAGATCGAAATGGAAGCGGCGACGGAAATGCTCGAGGGTCTGCTCGCGGCCTAGGGATACCGCCGGCCAACGGCGGGCGACCGACTCAGTCTTAACGCGTCCGGCAACGAAAGGACCGCGTGTCCAACGATGTCTGAAAAGGACATTTTCGCGACATTGAGGGCACCGCGCCGGACATGGGCCGTGCCGTCCATCCACGGCGAAGCCGAGCGCCTGCGCGCGCTGCATGAAATACTGGCGGAGCGCATCCAGACCGGCGAAAACCTGATCTATCTCGGCAACTACCTGGGCCAGGGCAGCGCCGTCGGCGAAACGCTCCACGAACTGCTGCTGTTCCGCCGCGCCCTGCTGGCGCGGCCGGGAGCCGAGTGCGAGGACATCGTCTACCTGCGCGGCAGCCAGGAGGAGATGTGGCAGAAGCTGCTGCAAATCCAATTCGCGCCCAACGCCCGCGACACCCTGGAATGGATGCTGCAGCGGGGCGTCGGCCAGACCCTGGCGGCCTATGGCGGCCGCGCCGAGGACGGCCTCGACGCCGCAACCCGGGGGGCGATGACCCTGACCCAGTGGACCAACAGCCTGCGCGACGCCATGCGCGCCATCGACGGCCACTACGCCCTGATGAGCGTCCTCCGCCATGCCGGCTACAGCGAGGACGGCAAGCTGCTGTTCGTCCACGCCGGCATCGACGCGAAACGGCCCCTGTCCCAGCAGAGCGACAGTTTCTGGTGGGGCGGCCAGGACTTCGAAAACATCGAGACGCCCTTCGACGGCTTCCAGCGGGTGGTGCGCGGGTTCGATCACAAGCACGGCGGCATCCAGGTCGGCAACGTCGCCGTATCCATCGATGGCGGCTGTGGATTCGGCGGCCCCCTCTACGCCGCCTGTTTCGACGCCGAGGGCCAACTCACCGACACCATCGAGGCCTGAGTGCCGACGGGCCATAAACCATGAAAATCGTTTCCGGGGGGCAGACCGGCGTCGACCGGGCGGCGCTGGACGTCGCCATCGACCTCGGCCTGGCCTGCGGCGGCTGGTGCCCGAAGGGGCGCATGGCCGAGGACGGCCCGATCCCCGGCGACTACCCCCTCAAGGAAACGAAAGGCGCCGACTATGTCGAGCGCACGAGGCTCAACGTCCGCGATTCCGACGCCACCCTGGTGCTGACCCGGGGCACGCCGACGGGAGGCACGGCGCTGACCGTGGCCCTGGCGGAAAAGCTGGGGCGCCCGTCCCTGGTCGTCGACCTGGCGGCGGACGACGGCGGCGGCGACGTGGCGCGGGTGCGGGAGTGGTTGGTTGAAGCCGGCATCGCAACCCTGAACCTGGCGGGCCCAAGGGAAAGCAACCACCCCGGCATATACGACGACGCGGTCCGATTTCTGACGGCGGTGCTAGAGCACTAGCCCTCACTCGACGACGATCTTGACCTTCTGGCCGGCGAACAGGGGCTGGCCGCGCTTGAGGCCGTTGAGGGCTTCGAACCACTCGAGGCGGAACCGGGGCATCGGCATGCGGGCGGAGAGGGAGCGCGGGCTGTGGCCGGAACGGACGGTGATGACCTTGAGCCGCAGGGGCTTGATCGACCGGGCCTCGCCCTCGGACAGGCGGCGGAAACTGTAGGTGGTCTTGCGCAGTTCGGTGCCGAGGCGGTCGGTCAGCTTGGTCGGGGTCAGGAACATCAAGCGGAAGATGCGGTCCGGCCCGCCGCGGATGGCGACCAGACGCAGGTCCCTGGGTCCCTTCTTGGTCTGGGCCCGAGCCTGGCCGGTGGCCGCCTCCATGCCGTTGACGTCGAGGGTCTCGACGCCCTTCAGGGGCAGCTTGGCGCCCCAGCCGCGGACCAGGTAGGCCCGCATGCCCCGGGCCTTCCGGGCGGTCTTCTTGTCGACCATGTCGAAGGCGACGACGGCGCCGCCGGGGCCGCGGGCAACCACCTGCTCGGGGGAATTGAAGATGGTGAAATCGGGGGGGACCTTGAACTCGAAGCGGAGCACCGGATGGGCGAAGACGCGGCCGCGACGGATACCCTGGCTGGGGTCGTCGCCGAAGGTCATGCCGTCGATGTTGGCGAGGTAGGTGTTGCGGGCGACCCGGGCATTGGCGGGCCGGCTGACCTTAGCCAGCTGGATGGCCTGGGTGATGCGGTCGGCGGTACGCGGGTGGGTCGCCATGATGTTGTGGCCGTCGCCGCCGTCGGTCTTGCCGGCCAGGGCCGCCTTGAGGCGGGTGTGGGCCTCGAGCTTCTGGAAGAAACTGATGAGGGCATTGGGATCGTAACCGGCGCGGGTCATGTAGCGCACGCCCAGCATGTCGGCTTCCAGCTCCTGCTCGCGGGAGAAGCTCTGCAGGTAGGCCTGGGCGCCGATTGAGGCGAGGTCGCCGACCCCGCGGGGGACCCCGTAGGCGCTGCCGAGGACGCCGAGGATGGTGAGCCCGAGGTTGGCGGTCATCGCCTTGCTGTAGCGCTGGGCGGTGTGGCGGGCGACGACGTGGCCGATCTCGTGGGCGAGGACACCGGCGACCTCGGCCTCGTTGCCGCCCAGGGCCAAAATCCCGCGGGTGATGTAGACGAAGCCGCCGGGAAGGGCGAAGGCGTTGACCTCGTCGTCGTTGAGCACGGTGACGGTGAAGGTCAGGCCCGGGGTCTCGGTGACCCGGGTCAGGGACTGGGTGATGCCGGCAATGTAGGCCCCAAGCTTGGGATCATTGTAGGCACCGCCGAACTGCTTGAGGATCTTGGGATGCTCCTCGCGGCCGACCTTGATCTCCTCCTGGGGCGACATGAAGGCGGTGTAGCTCTCCTGGCCGGTGGCCGGATTGACGGCGCAGCCGCCGAGGGCGAGCAGGGGAAGACAGAGAAGGAGCGCCGGAAGGAAACGTTTCATGGTTGCATGCCGCCTTGTGGTGAACTGAGATTATGGGGGCTCGGGGCCGGAGCGACAAGATGGCAGGGCGGCAAAATTCCCGTCAGTCCGCCGCGACCTCGATCTGTTCCGGGTGGGTGGCCTCGATGAGGGGGCCGTTGTAGTCGCGGAGCCAGCCGCGGACACGGACCCGGCGGCCCTTGAGGGCGAGGGGGTCGAGGCCGGCCTTGCGGAAGAGACGTGACGCCTTGGAATTCAACGAGATGGTGAAGTCGGTGCGCCAGTCGGGGCCGAAGTTCAGGTAGACCCGGCCCTTGACCCTGGCCGCGTCGAAGACCCGCCCCTCGACGAGCTGAAAGGTGCCGATGTGGCGGCCCGCGGCCTCGGAGCCGCGGACGGCGTAGAAGGGGTCGGCCCAGATGCCCATGCCCGCCGCCCGGGCAGCACCTTCGAGGGCCAGCATGTCGGCGACCACGGCCCGGTTGTCGGGGAAGCTGTAGACCCGGGCCATGCCGAGGCGGATCAGTTCCCCCTGGATCCAGGTGCCGGCCTCGTCGTGGAGGTGGGCGAGGAGGCGCCCGTGGCGGTCGAGGCGCCGGCCGCCATAGGAGAGGGTGACCGCTTGCCCGAGGGTCAGTTTCTCCAGGGCCTGCTTGGCCTCCGCCGCCAGGGGCCAGACCGGGAAGTCGGGGCGCCCGAGGGGCAGCTTGGGGGCCTGGATGCCAACCAGGCGGACCTGGGTGGCGCCGCCGATGGCGCGCTCCAGGACCACGGTATCGCCGTCCACCACCGCGCGGACGCGGGCGCTTTCGCCCTTCTCCAGGCCGCCCGCGGCCAGGGCCGGCGAGGCGGCGAGAAAGACGAGCAGCGTCAGCAGGCAACGTAAGCGCATGGGCGGCACTATAGCGAAAAAGCGGCACAAACGGGCCGGGCGGGCGAAAGCAGGCAAGGATTTTTTAACCGGGTTGCCTATAATGGCAACCACAGGACACGGCTCGGGGACCCCCATGGACGACTACAACCGGAAGATCGACCTCTACCCCCGGCTGGAACCCTTCGCCCACGGCTTTCTCGCCGTCGACGGCCTCCACAAGATCTACTGGGAGCAGTCGGGCAACCCGAGGGGAACGCCGGTGGTCTTCCTCCACGGGGGCCCCGGGGCCGGCGCCATCGCCGCCCACCGCCGCTTCTTCGACCCCCGCCACTACCGCATCATCGTCTTCGACCAGCGGGGCTCGGGGCGCTCGAAGCCCTATGCGGAACTCACCGACAACACCACCGACCACCTGATCGACGACATGGAACTCCTGCGCCGGAACCTGGAGATCGAGCAATGGATGGTGTTCGGCGGTTCCTGGGGGGCGTCCCTGGCCCTGGCCTACGGGATCAGGCATCCGGAGCGCTGCCTGGGTTTCGTGCTCCGCGGCGTCTTCCTGTGCCGGCGGCGGGAACTGGACTGGTTCCTCCACGGCATGGGCAACGTGTTCCCGGAGGCGTGGCGGGCCTTCACCGAGTTTTTGCCGGCGAAGGAACGGGGCGACCTGATGGAGGGCTATTACCGGCGCCTGATCGACGCCGACCCGGCGGTGCACCAGCCGGCGGCACGGATGTGGAGCGCCTATGAAAGCGCATGCTCGAACCTGATCCCCAAGGCGGACCCGGGAGGCCGGGGCGAGGACGGCCGGGCGACCCTGGGGGTGGCGCGCATCGAGGCCCACTACTTCAAGAACGCCATGTTCGTGGAGGAAGGGTACCTGCTCGACAACGTCCAGGTGCTGCGCGACATCCCCGCCATCATCGTCCAGGGGCGCTACGACATCGTCTGCCCCATCGTCACCGCGGACGAACTGGTCCGGGCCTGGCCCGAGGCCCAGTACGTGGTCGTCGCCGATGCCGGGCATTCGGCCATGGAGCCGGGCATCCGCTCGGCCCTGGTGCGGGCGACGGAAACCCTCAAGACATTGTGTTAGCCCCGGACGGGGCTATCCGGGCAAAACCCTTGAAACTTGGCCACCGACCCGTAGGATACTGGCCAACAACGATAATCACGCAACGGGGGGTGGCCGGTGCCACGACGATGGATCAAGGGTTTTGCCGCGCTGATGGCGGCGGGGATGATGGCGCTGGCGGGTGCCGCTGAGGCGGACGATCCCGACTTCCTCTCCATCGGCGGCGGCTATTTCGACTGGAATCGCCAGAAGAACGAGGCCGCCGAGTTTCGCCTCGAATACCGCTCCGACATAAAGTTTTGGATTTTCAAGCCCTTCGGCGGCTTGATGGGAACCTCGGACGCCGCCATCTATGCCTACGCCGGGATCCTGACCGACTTCTTTTTCGGCAACCGCATCGTGGTGACGCCGAGTTTCGCCCCCGGCTACTACGAGAACGGCGACGGCCTCGACCTGGGGCACGAGCTGGAATTCCGCTCGCAGCTCGAGATCGCGTATCGCTTCGACAACCGCTCGCGGCTGGGAATCGCCGTCTCGCACATGTCCAACGCCAGCATCGGCGACGAGAACCCGGGCACCGAATCGGCTATCATCTATTACTCCGCCCCCCTCAACATGCTGTTCGGCAAGTAATACCATCCTGCAACACGCGCAGATGCGCCGCCGTCCGGGTATGCTATAAACGCCCCGGGCGCCCGTAGCTCAGCCGGATAGAGCACTTGATTCCTAATCAAGGGGTCGCAGGTTCGAGTCCTGCCGGGCGCACCATTATTTCCTACGATCATCTACGATAACCTACTGGAATTAAATATTTATCTGGACAGGTGTGCCGGTAGTGGTTTGCTGTTGTCTGCAATCAAATACGGTACGTTTGGATGCCTGACCATTGCTATGGGCGCCCGGTTGGGTGCCGGCACGTGGGTGACCGCAAGATGATGGTTTTCTTATAGGCGTCCATAGTCGCTTGGGAGAGAGATTGTGCGTACGGCTTGCCTTGGCCGGGACGGCAAGCGGGTCCTTCCTAGCACTCTTCTAAATGCGGGGAACGCAGCACCGCTTCGCTTGCCGCTACCGGAACACAAATCGCACTTCTGGTTCTTGTTCTTGTTATTGTTATTGTTTGTCCCGCACCTAGTTGATTTCGGGTCGGCACGGACAGCCGCATACGGTGGGTGGATTGTCATGAATCGTCGCCAATAGACCACTCGGAGAGTTAGCGCTCCCCGCGCAGACTCCCCTCCCATTTATCTCCCCGCAAACCGCCATGGCAGTTTGTCTTTAGGATTTCGGGGTTTTGAACGCCTTCATCGTTCCATGCCCGCCTTTCGTTGGTCGTTGCCTTCTTTGTCGAACAGCAGATGGCGGTTGTCTTCCATGTAACGGACAGCGGCTTCGTATAAGGCTTGGCCGAAACCGCTGGTGAACTGGCAGTTCGGTGGAATGCCGGCCGGATCGAGGCTCTTGATGTGTTCCGCCGCCTTGCGGCATCCTCCCAGATAACCCTCGAACACCTCGCGCAGATGGTCCTCGTCCAGCAAATGGGCGAAAAAGAGCATCACCATGATCTCGGAGCGGTTTTTGTCGCGGGCCGGTTTCTTGGCCAGCCTATTGCGGAACGCCTCGAGTCCCTTGGCGGTGATCGAATAGACCTTCTTGCCGGGACGGCCCCGCTGGGACATCTCGAAGCAGTCGACCAGCCCTTCGCGGTTAAGCGCCTTCAACGCCGGATAGATGGAGCCGAACCCGGCGTGATGAAAATAGGCGAACGGGCCTTCCTCGAACTGTTTCCTGATATCGTAGCCGCTGGAGTCGCCGAGGGTGAGGATGCCGAGACACAGCGTTCTTACATCCATGTGCGGTTCCTTCCTGGTGATGCGGCGGACCTTTGGAACGGGTCAATACATTCATATCGAACTGATAAATATAGCACATCGACGTGTTGGTTGGGTCAACTGCCTGAACATGGCGCCCGATCCGCTTTGCATTGCGGCGCCCCTGCACCTGGCCGGGCGAACGTGGAAGGCCGTCCGATGGGTTTTTTGTCTGAATTGCACCACTAAATTGCGTCGGTGAACCGTATCAATTGCCCAAGTCGATGTTCTCAGGCATTGTCGGGACCGCGCTGAAAAAAACTGAGGAGAATAGGTCGAACCGATGACGGCAAGACAGGTTGGAGTCGTTTCAGCCGCTGCTCTGGCGATTCTTGGGGCCTGGACATCGCCGGCGGAAGCCTATCTGGACCCGGGCACCGGCAGCATGATCGTGCAAGGTATCATTGGTGTGATCGCCGGAGCACTCGTCGCGCTGCGGATATATTACGGTAAAATCAAGTATTTCTTCTCCGCGAAAAGCGCCGGCAAATCCGTCGAGGACCATAATCCGGATAAAGATTGATGGATGCCGCGCGGCGAGAAGAGGCGTCCTTTCGAGACCCCGCCGGGCAGGTTTACCGGATCAGGGATCGTGTTCTGCGCAGCGTCTCCGAGTTCGGTTGCCCGGACTATGAGTTTGTTCGCGATAGCGGTCTTCTGTCGGGGTTGATCGCCTCAAACCGGGTCATCGGCGTTGAGGAAGTTTCTCCCGATCTACTCGGCCCTCGCGCCAGCAGCGCCAAGTATCTTTTGGAACACCCAACGCTGCCTTTCATTTCCCACCCTTATGAATGGTGTTTTTCGGCGCTCCGTTCTGCAGCCCTGCTGCAGCTCGACCTGCTAGCGGAAGCGCTGGACTTCGACGTCACGCTGTCCGATGCCTCGGCGTATAATTTTCAGTTTCGTGGTCCGGAGCCGATATTCATCGACGCCTTGTCCTTCCGGCGCTATCGCGACGGCGATTATTGGACCGCGCACCAGCAATTCTGCGAGCAATTCCTGAACCCGCTTTTGCTGACTGCCCTGCAAGGCGTCGCCTTCAATGCGTGGTTTCGCGGCAGCCCTGAAGGGATTCGATCCGAAGACCTGAACAGCCTGCTTTCATGGCGGCAGAAAGTGAACTGGCGCGTGTTGACCCATGTCGCGTTGCCGGTGCGCTTCCAATTGTCGGCGCGCAAGAATACTGCCTCGCATATCGACCGGATCAAGGCGCGCCACCTGCCCCGGGCCTCTTTCCTCCAAATGATCGGCGGACTTAGAAAATGGATTGCCGGGCTGGAACCTCCGAAGAGCTCGCAAAGCGCGTGGAATGGCTACGCGGCGGATAACGCCTACGACCCAATGGCCGCCGAGGTGAAGGCCGATTTCACGCGACGCTACGCGTCAACCGTGAAGCCGGCAATGCTCTGGGATATCGGGTGTAACACGGGTTTGTACACGGAGATCGCACTTCAGGCTGGTGCCTTGGAAGCAGTCGGTTTTGATACCGACATGGGCGCCGTCGAAGGCGCCTTCGTCCGTGCAAGGGAAAAAGGCTTGCGCTTCCTCCCGTTGGTCGTGGACGCAGCCGACCCCAGCCCCGGTCAAGGTTGGCTCGGACGCGAACGGAAAAGCCTTGAGGCCCGCGCAAACGCCGACGGACTCCTGGCTTATGCCTTGGTTCATCACCTTTCCATCGGCCGCAACATCCCTCTTCCCGAGGTCATCGCCTGGCTCATCGGAATGGCGCCTCAAGGCGTTATCGAGTTCGTCGAAAAGGAGGATCCAATGGTGCGTCAAATGCTGCGGCTGCGCGACGACATATTCGACGACTATCGGCGCGATGCATTTCTAGCCGCGGTCCAGAACCACGCCGAAATCGTCGAAACAAAAGACGTCATCGAGAATCGGCGCCTGCTTGTTTGGTACCGTCGCCGGCCGAATTGATTGACGGTTGCCCAGCTCCACCCGCCAGCGGTATGCCTTCGGAGACATACGGCACAATCCAGAACGCATGATTTCAACGACCGGCCCACAACCGATTAGATGTCCATGAGAACTCTTGAATACACAAATATTAAGAATAGAATATTCTATGATTTCATCGCTTGTCTTGTAATTATTGTATCTCATTTCACAAACTATATAATATATGCAAATTATACGAGAATTTTCCCAGATCTTGTTTTGGTTGTCGGGCTTTTGTGCGTCGCGGCGTTCATTCTGACCGCGTTGCTCCAAGTCCCGTCTTCGGTCTTCCGCGCGGTGATATTCGCGATTCTGATCACGGTCGTTCTAAGCGACGCCGTGTTCGAGTTCGGCGTCGCCGACGTCAGTATCAGGCTCATCGCGATGACGGCAACGTTGCTGGTTGCCCTGGGGCTTGTGTTTTTTCTTCGCGAACATACGAACAAAGTGCTCATCGGCGCTTTTCTGGCAATGCTCTTTTCGACGTTCATAATTGGAAACCTTGAATCGCCGGCCCGTGGTTCGCCTGTTGCCGCTGCGCCCGGAAGCGACGGTGACGCGCTGCCAATCATCGTTCATCTGGTTCTCGACGAACATATGGGATTGGGTGGCATGACGTCGCGGTTGCCGGGTGGCCGGAGCATCAGGAACGAGTTGCGAGAATTCTATGCACGCTCCGGCTTCCGTCTCTTCAGTCACGCCTATAGCCAGTATTTCGAAACATCGTCATCTCTCGCAAGCGCGATGAACTTCGACGTAAGCGGCCTCACTCAAAAGTACCTGACTGAAAGGCGGTACGGATTTTCTTTGGATAGAAATGAGTATTTAAGAATAATTGCGGACCTAAATTACAGAATAAATATATATCAGTCTAATTATTTTGAATTTTGTAAACTAAAGGAAGTTAAAATACAAAAATGCACAACATACAAACCGGATTACATCGATGCAGACGAAATAAAAAACTCTCCGTTGTCTGAACGGGTGCTCCTTATAATCAATATGTACTATAGCTCGCTCGCCATTACTAAGTTAACGAAGCTCCTCGAACCGCCCTTAAATGGCTGGCTGAGCCTGCGCGGCGTCAATCTGCCTCGCCTCGGCCTTTGGCACGGTCGCGTCGGCCCGATCGCGGTCGCTCCAACTCTGGATCAAATGGCAAAGGACATTTCCCGCGCCACGGGCGGAACGCTCTTCTTTGCCCACTTGTTAATCCCCCACTACCCGTACGTTTACACCCCAACATGCACGGTTCGGTCGCCGTTTTCTTCCTGGAGCCTGAGGCATCTCGATGACGGCACGAACACAGCGGCATCTCGGCGCCAGCGCTATATCGAATATTTCGATCAGGTCAGATGCACCGTGCGGAAGCTGGAGTTGTTGTTCGACGCAATGAAACGCAATGGAAGCTACAAGGACGCGATCATTGTCCTTCACGGCGACCACGGCTCCCGAATTAACCTGGCCAAGCCAAATGCAGCGGAAATGTCGACGATGTCGATCGACGATTATATCGACGGTTATTCGACGCTCTTCGCGCTCAAGGCTCCCGGCGTACCGCCAGGGGTCGACAGGCGGATGCTACCGCTCTCGCAATTGCTGGCATATGCGACGACCCGCGACGAACGGAGCCTGTCCAAGCCGCCGCGACCCACCGTATACATCGCCAATGACGAGTCCACGTACACCGGATTCTCCCTTCCTGAATTTCCTGCCCTACCGGACTAGCAAGCTCTGCCTGCAACCGGGCGACAGTATAGGTCGACACATCAGTGCAATTCAGCTTTATTGAGCATCATAATACGTGTTATTTGACTGTATAGTACGTGTTATAATGGCAGTTAGGTGGATAGGCACGGGGCTCGTGTGCGGCGCGACTGAACTAGGGTTCTTTTGGCGCCGAATGACGACGTTTAGGGAATGACGGCAGGAAAACGCCCTGCACTTCAGGGCGGTTAGCGTTGAACGGCATGGAAAATCAACAGCAAATCGCGCTCTCGGTGTGTCGATGGGCGGCGTGGGCGCCAGGGGTGACCGATCGTCCCTCATGGCATGCCTGGGCGGAAGGTGCGAAGGCCATAAACGGTCCGGTCGCCCCTGATGTCCAATTCGTCGCGCCGATGATGCGCCGCCGGCTCAGCCGGCTCAGCCGCATGGCTTTCCGCGTCGCAACGGATTGTCTCGCCGAGGAGGAGGATCCCATCGCCTACGTATTCTGTTCGCGATACGGCGAATATCATCGAAGCTACGGGATACTGAAGGATTTGGCGAACGGCGAGCCCGCGTCGGCTTCGGCGTTCAGCATGTCCGTTCACAACACATCGGCAAGCCTGTTCGCCATCGAAAACCGGGATTCCTCGCAATTCACCGCGGTCGCCGGCGGCGAGGCGACATTGGAGGCGGCGTTCATGGAAGCCTGGTGCCTGCTGAGGGACGATGCCGCATCCACAGTGCTGGTCGTCTACCACGATGAACCGCTCCCGGAACTCTATCGGGACCAAGCCACAACGGTGTTCAACAGTGCCGCCTTCGCGATGTTATTGCGGCTCCCCGATGGTGCTCGGGACGCGATCGATTTGCGGCTGTCGTGGGACGCAAAAACGGAAGAAACAGCAGCCCCCTGCCGTGCGTCGGACCCGGCGCTGCAGGTCTTGGGACTGTTGCTGAAGGGCGGCGATCCGGTCTTTTTCGATACCGGACGGCTCCTCTGGACCTGGAGTACGAGCGGTGCGCGGGTTTAATTATTACTGGCGGCTCTTTGCCACGGGATTCAGTTTTTCCGTATTCGGAATAGGTGCGTTGTTGATCACGATCACCCTGTTTCCAGCGGTTCATTTGCTGTCATTCAGCCGCAGCCGCGCGAACCGATGCTGCCAGTACGTCATCCATCTTTCGTTTCGATTCTTCATCTGGATGATGAAAGTCATGGGTGTGTTGACGTATGACGTCGTCGGCGCCGAGAAACTCCTCCGCGCCTCGGGGACCCTGATTATTGCCAATCACCCGACGCTACTCGACGTTGTCTTCATTGTTTCATTCCTGCCGACTGCCCAATGCGTCGTCAAAAAAGCCGCTTTTTCGAACCCGTTTTTCGCCGGCGTGTTTTTGGCCACCGGCTATATCCAAAACGACGATCCGATGCAGTTGATAACGGATTGCGTGAATAGCATTGAGCAAGGCGACAACCTGCTGATTTTTCCCGAGGCGACGCGAACGGTCCCAGGCCAACCCATGAAGCTGAAGCGCGGCGCGGCGTCGATTATTGTTAAAAGTCAAAGATCATTTATACCAATGGTTATAACCTGCGAGCCGTCTACACTGTCGAAGGCGGAAAGATGGTACGATATCCCAAGCCGAAAGATGCACTTCAAGATCACGGTTGGTGATGGGATCGATCCTCAGCCGTTTCTTGTCGAGAGCGGGCAGCTAAGCAGGTCAAACCGTCGCGTAAATGACGCAATAAGGAAGTTTTTTTTAATGGGAATTGAGAGGCATGAGCGGACTGGTTGAGGAATTGAAAGTCCTCTTGATCGACACTTTGGACTTGGAGGACATCGAACCGAAGGACATCATCACCGACGAACCATTGTTCGGCGAGGGACTTGGGCTGGATTCGATCGATGCCCTAGAGCTCGGCGTGGCAATCCAGAAACGTTACGGTTTGAAAATCGACACCGCGTCCAAGGATATCGGCAAGTGGTTTTACTCCGTTGAATCGCTGAGCGAATTCATTGCAGCGGGCCGCCAACCATGACGGAGATGAATTCCAACACGACGAAGGATGAAATCCTGACGCACATCAAGCAGATTTTCGTCGAGAATTTCGAAATTGAGGACGGCGATATCATCCCTGAAGCAAAGCTTTACGACGACCTTGATATTGATAGCATCGACGCCGTCGATCTTGCCGTCGCGCTAAAGAAAAAGACCGGGAAGAAGCTCGATCCGGAGGCTTTCAAACAAATTCGTACCGTCGGCGATATCGTTGAA
>JAJFIG010000362.1 GCA_021775195.1 Rhodospirillales bacterium
AAGACCGGCGAGGGACAGAAGGTGGATACCTCGCTGTTCGAGGCCGGTATCGTTCACACCTACTGGCAGTCGGCGATCTGCCTGGCGACCGGTGTGTCGCCGGGACCCATGGGCTCGGCCCATCCCCTGAACGGGCCCTACCAGGCCTTCGAGACCGCCGACGGCTGGATCAACGTCGGCGCCGCTAACCAGGCGAACTGGTTGAAGATGCTGGAAATCCTGGAGGCGCCCGAGATCGCCGACGACAGCCGGTTCGCCACTAACGCCGAGCGTATGGAAAACCTTGATACCCTGGTCGATGTCCTGGCGCCGGTGTTCCGCGGCCACACGACGACGGAATGGATGGAGCGCCTTTTGGCAGCCGGCGTTCCCGCCGGACCGGTGCTCAACGTCGGCGAGATGCATGAGGACCCGCAGACCCTAGCCCGTGACATGGTGGTGGAGGCGGAGCACAGCCGTCTCGGGCCGGTGAAGACCCTGGGCGCGCCGATCAAGTTTTCGGGGACTCCCGGCGGTGTTTGCCATGGCGCCCCGGTCTACGGCCAACACACCCGGGAGGTCCTGACGGAATATGGGTATTCGAATACGGATATAGACGGGCTCGCCGAGGCGGGTGCCATCATCGTTGCCTGAGGGGTTTTCGGTGTTAGATTGGGCGGCTCCGGCCGGACACAAGGGAAGATGAGAATATGCAATCTATGAGCGTGCCATGGGCGCGATGAAAGCCGGGTCGGAACCCGTCGTCAAGGACCTGGTGCTGGTGGGGGGCGGGCACAGCCACGTCGCCGTTCTCAAGCGCTTCGGCATGAAGCCCATGCCGGGCGTCCGCCTGACCCTGATCGCGCGGGATGTCCACACGCCCTATTCGGGAATGCTGCCCGGCCTGATTGCCGGGCATTACGAATTCGACGATGCCCACGTCGACCTGGGGCCCTTGGCACGGTTCGCCGGTGCCCGGTTGTACCACGACGTGGCGACCGGCCTCGACCTTGCCGGCAAGCGGGTGATGTGCGCCAACAGGCCGCCCGTTCCCTACGATTTGCTGTCCATCAATATCGGTTCGACGCCCCAGATGGGAGGGGTTCCCGGGGCCAGTGACGTGGTGACGCCGGTCAAGCCCATCAACCGGTTCGTCGAGCGTTGGGAAAGGATGAGCCGACGGGTGTTGGCTGAAACCGGGCGGGTACGAATCGGCGTCGTCGGTGCCGGTGCCGGTGGGGTCGAGCTCATGCTCGCCGTCCAGTTCCGGTTGCAGCAGATGCTGGCGGACCAGGGAAAGGA
The DNA here is from genome assembly GCA_021775195.1 of Rhodospirillales bacterium. Lineage (GTDB taxonomy): Bacteria > Pseudomonadota > Alphaproteobacteria > Rhodospirillales > 2-02-FULL-58-16 > JAJFIG01. The sequence goes on from JAJFIG010000362.1 coordinate 1,282, forward strand.
CCCGGGAAATCTGGAAATCCACCTGTTTTCGAAGACCGATACGGTTCTCCCTTATTACAATCAAAAGATGAAACAGGTATTCGAACGGATTCTCGGTGAACGGGGGATCGTCGTGCATGCGGCGCAGGAGGTCACCGCGGTCGAATCGGGAAAGGTGCTGTGCGCCGACGGAACCAATACCGAGCTCGACGAGATATTGTGGGTGACGCCGGCAAGCGCGGCCCTGTGGCTGGAGGAGTCGGGGCTGGACGTGGACGAGAACGGCTTCGTTCTGGTGCGGGATACCCTGCAGTCCCTATCACATCCCGAGGTCTTCGCCGCTGGCGACATCGCCGCCGTCGTCAATCATCCACGACCAAAGGCGGGGGTTTTCGCCGTGCGCCAGGGGCCGCCGTTGGCCGTGAACCTGCGCCGCGCCCTCGTCAATAGGCCGGCGAAGCCCTTTACGCCGCAAAGCAGGTTCCTGACGATCATCAGTACCGGGGACGAATACGCGGTGGCGGCGCGCGGGGGCTGGGCCGTGGAAGGGAAGTGGGTATGGCGCTGGAAGGACTGGATCGACCGGCGCTGGATGCGCAAGTACAACGACTTGCCGGAGATGGCCCAGGACGAGGCGCCCGGCATCCAGCCTGGTCTCGCCGATGCCCAGGCAATCAAGGAAATTTCCGCCATCGCCATGCGTTGCGGCGGGTGTGGCGCCAAGGTTGGCGCCACCGTTCTGAGCCGGGCGCTCAATGAGCTCAAGCCGGTAGCGCGGGACGACGTCCTCATCGGTCTCCACGAACCCGACGATGCTGCCGTGGTCGAGGTGCCGCCGGGCAAGGTCATGGTTCATACCGTTGATTTCTTCCGCTCGTTCATCGACGACGCCTACGTCTTTGGCCAGATCGCTGCCAACCACAGCCTCGGCGACATTTTCGCCATGGGGGCGGAACCCCAGTCGGCGCTGGCCATCGCCAGCGTGCCCTACGGGCTGGAAGCCAAGGTGGAGGACCAGCTCTCGGCGATGATGGCCGGCGCGATGAAGATCTTCGCCGCTACCAATACGGCCCTGGTCGGCGGCCATACCAGCGAGGGCGCCGAGCTTGCCCTGGGCTTTTCCATCAACGGCCTTGCCAATCGCGAACAGGTGTTGCGCAAGGCCGGCATGCGCCCCGGTGATCGGTTGATTCTGACCAAGGGCCTGGGAACGGGGACGCTGTTTGCCGCCGATATGCGGCTCAAGGCGAAGGGGCGCTGGATCGACGGTGCCCTCGACTCCATGCTGCAGTCCAACAGCGACGGCGCCCGCTGCCTATTCGATCACGGGGCGACGGCGTGTACCGATGTTACCGGGTTCGGACTCCTAGGACACCTGGTCGAAATGACGCGGCCGTCGGGGGTCGATGTGGAAATGGACCTTGGTACCCTGCCGGTTCTCGACGGGGCATTGGAAACCCTGCGCATGGGCGTGTTCAGTTCGTTGCAGCCGGCCAACGTACGTCTGCGCCGGGCGATCCGGGACATGGACGTGGCTTCCAAGGACGAACGCTTCCCGTTGATCTTCGACCCGCAGACAGCGGGCGGCCTTCTGGCCAGCGTGCCCGGGGAGCAGGCGGCGGATTGCGTGACGGCGCTGCACGACCTCGGTTATGGGCAAAGCGCGGTCATCGGCACGGTGAAGCCGGAGAGCAACCGCGTGGAGCCAGTGACACTGGTTGTCTAGCCAGGAATTCCGGTCAAACTGGAAGGCGGCTTAGAAGCCGTTGCCACCGACGTTGTTCTTCCTCCGGGAGGAAAAGGCGCGCCCGTTTCCGGCAATGCTCGTCGAGGGAGGCAAGGAAGGCGGGATCCTCTTCGGCCCTTTGTAGAACCGCGGCAAGGGCCTTGGTGTCGCCGACGGGGTAGTAGCCGGGATAGTCCCGGCCCAGCAGTCCGATCGAGCCATGGATATCGGACGCGATGACCGGGACGCCGGCGACCAGGGCTTCGGAGATGACGTTGGCGCCGCCTTCCATGACCGAACTGAGCACCATGAGATGGGTCCTGGCAAAGGCGCGGCGCACCTCCCCGCCGGGGACCTCGCCGCGCCACCAGTAGCGGGGGTTGCTGGCCTCCTCGGCGCGTGCCGCCGTGGCCCAGCCTTCGTCATGGGCGAGGCCCAGGTGGGTGACCCTGATTCGCGACGACGCCGGTAGGTCGCGGACGGCATAGGCCGTACGAAGCGAATCCTTCTCCTCGCGCAAATGACCGATGACGCAGACGTCGAAGGTGCGCTTCGATGGTTGCCGCGGACCGGGCAGGGGAGGGGCCGACTGATGGATCACATGGAGCTTGTCAGCGAATCGAGCCGGAATGGCCTCGTGAACAAGGTCGTGAAGGCAGACCAGGGCGTCGGCGACCTCCATGGAATGGCGGGTCGGGTCGGGGTGGCTGTCGAGAAAGCGGTATATGTCGGTTCCGGTCAGGGCGACGATCAATGGCCTGTCGGGGTAGCGGTTGCGGAAGCGTTCGATGGACCCGGCGCTGCGCCAAGCATGTAACGCCACCATCAGGTCGGCGGGTTCGTCGGCGTAGTCGACGGCGATGTGGACCCGGTGTCCCAGGGACTTCAGGATTCGGGCCCAGCGGACGGCGGTTGTCCGGTTCCCGGCTTTGGATTGTTTTTTCGCCGGTGTTATCAGGCTAATCTTCATGAGTGATATCCAGGGAGTCGACGATGACCGAAGCCGTTTCCACCGAATACCTGCGCGACATCATGGGCAACGCCCGAGCACGGACGCTGGAACTGGTGCAGGGGCTGGATGGCGACCAGCTTATGGGGCCGAAGCTGGAGATCGTCAATCCCCTGGTCTGGGAAATCGGTCACGTGGCTTGGTTCCATGAGTTCTTCATCCTGCGATCTTTGTACGACTATCCGCCGTTCCTGGCCAACGGCGATTCCCTTTACGATTCCATCGCCATCCATCATGAGACCCGGTGGGACCTGCCGCTCTTGTCCCTGGACGATACCCTGGATTACATGAGCCGGGTCCATGATGCCCTCCTGGAGCGGCTGGAAGGCCCGATGGCCAGCGAGGCCGACAGTTACATCTACCAGTTCGCGACCCTTCACGAGGACATGCACACCGAGGCCTTCACCTATACACGCCAGACCCTGGGCTATCCAACGCCGGAGTTCGCCGAGGCGGCAGGCGGCCTGCCGGTGGACGCTTCGGCCGGCGCCCTGCCGGGATATGTCGCCGTACCCGGGGGCACCTTCGAACTGGGAACGGTCCGGGACGCCTCCTTCGTCTTCGACAACGAAAAATGGGCCCATCCGGTGGAGGTGGTGCCGTTCAGCATCGCCCGGGCGCCGGTCACCAACGGCGAATTCGCCGCCTTCGTCGACGCCGGTGGCTATGCCAGCCGTGAATTCTGGGACGATGATGGGTGGACCTGGCGCCAGGAAGCCGTTTCCGAGCACCCCGTCTACTGGGTAGCGGGCGAAAACGGGATCTGGCGGGTGCGCCGCTTTGACCGGGTAGTCGATCTGGCGCCCAACCAGCCCGTCGTCCACGTCAACTGGTACGAGGCCAATGCCTATTGCCGCTGGGCCGGGGTGCGTCTGCCGACGGAGGTGGAATGGGAGGTCGCCGCCGCCGGCGAACCGACATCCGATGGCAATGCCCTCGCTTCGGGCAAGCGGCGCTATCCCTGGGGTGACGAAG
>JAJFIG010000363.1 GCA_021775195.1 Rhodospirillales bacterium
CCCCTTGCCAGTATCCATTACGCGGTAAAGGCCAATCCGGCGCCTGAAGTCCTTCGCGCGCTTGCCGGCCTGGGGTCCTGTTTTGATGCCGCCAGCGTTCGGGAAATCGACCAGTGCCTGGCCGTGGGCGCCGGGCCCGACCGCATTTCCTACGGCAACACGATCAAGAAAACGGCGGACATAGAGCATGCCTACGAATGCGGCCTGCGGATGTTCGCCTTCGACAGCGCGGCGGAACTGGAAAAGCTGGCACTCGCGGCGCCGCGGTCCAAGGTCTATTGCCGCATCCTGACGTCCAGCGACGGCGCCGACTGGCCCTTGTCGCGCAAGTTCGGATGTGAATTGGACATGGCCCGGGACCTGATGGTTCGTGCCGGGGAAATGGGGCTGGACCCGTACGGAGTCTCCTTCCATGTGGGGTCCCAACAGACCGATCCGCGGCAGTGGGAAGTCGCCGTAGCCCGTACGGCCATGGTGTTTTCCGACCTGCGCGAAGCCGGCATCGAACCCCGGATGGTCAACCTCGGCGGCGGGTTCCCGGTGCGTTATCACGACGACGTTGGTGATATCGACGCCTTCGCCGGCGCCATCATGAAAGCCATGACCAAGCACTTCGGTAACGATCTGCCGGCAATGATCATCGAGCCCGGCCGTTCCATTGCCGCCGAGGCCGGAGTTCTGGAGGCCGAGGTCGTTCTGGTTGCCAATAAGGCCTACGGAGACGAAATTCGCTGGGTCTATCTGGATGTCGGTAAGTTCGGTGGCCTGGCCGAGACCATGAATGAAGCGATCAAATATCCCATCCGTATTCCGCGAAACGGAGACAAGGCCGAATACAGCGGACGCATTGGCGGCAAGACATCAACCATGTGCCCACCGGGCCAGGGACCGGTTGTCATCGCCGGGCCCACCTGCGACGGGGCCGATATTCTCTACGAAGCCTCCGGCTACACCCTGCCGATGGACCTCAAGGCCGGTGACCGGGTCCGGTTGCTGGCGGCCGGCACCTATACGACGACCTATGCCTCCGTGGGCTTCAACGGATTTTCACCCCTGAAGGCGTACTACATTTGAGGCCACGCCGGCCGGGCCGGTGTTGCCCGGGGGTGTCATCCGGCATATACCAAGGCTCCACGATATGAACCCATCGACCACCACGTCCTGTGAGGCCGCTTATGACTGAAGAATTGACCCGGGAATACCTTATTCAATTGCTTGAACGACTGGGCGGCGAAGAGGATGCCGACGTGCTGTCCGCGGCTCGCGAGGCCAACACACTTGTCGGCAATGCCGGTCTAACCTGGGACGACATTCTGGTCATCGGCACGGAATCCGAGGCGGAAGAGGCTGAGGAAGAGGCTGAGGACGAGGCTGAGGACGAGGCTGAGGACGAGGATGAAGATGAGGATGAAGATGGGGATCAAACCGGCGATGGCTCGGATGCCGAGGCGGGGGACTCCGAGGATGAGGAAAATGCCGAATCCCTGAAGATTATCGAGGCACTGCTCGCCAGGAAGGATATTTCCGACGACCTGCGCGATGAACTTTCGGGCTACAAGGAAGATATCGCCGAGGGTGAATTCGAGGCGACGGACCGGAAATACCTGCGCGCCTTGCATGCGAGGCTGAAGAAACGTGCCTGAGGCTGGAACGGCTCGGGCCATAAGGGGGAGGGGTCAATGACGGCCGAGGGATTCGCGGATCCGAAATTCGTGGTTACAGCCGCCGGGCTGAAGGAGCGCATGGGCGACGTCACCATCATCGACGTCCGGCCCAGCGCCGACTTTGCCCGGGGGCATATCGAAGGGGCGAAGCACTTCGACCTCTACGGCATCAGTCTCAGCGACACCTCCCAGGATCCGCTGAACGCCTTTTTCTGGACGATCAAGGCGCTGTTCGCGCTCCGTGGCCTGGGCGACAGCACCCCCATCGTCGTTTATGACCACGAATCGGGGGAGCGCGCGGCGCGGGGCGTTTGGTTGCTGGACGTACTTGGTCACTCAGACGCCAAACTGCTCGATGGCGGCACCCGGGCCTGGGAAGAGGCCGGACTGGATTTCACCCGCGAACCCAGAGACGTCGAACAGGTTCGCTTCAGGGGAAACCCGGACCTGGACTCCATCGCCACCCGGTTCGACGTCCGCACGGCGATCGATGACCCCGAATGTGTTCTGGTCGATACCCGGCGCGAATCGGAACACCTGGGGACGGAAAAGCGGGCCAAGCGCGTCGGCACCATCCCCGGTTCCGTGCACATATTCTGGCGTGATCACCTAGATGAAAAAGGCGCCTTCCGGCCGGCCGGGGAAATCCGTGAGCTTTATGAAAGCAAGGGCGTCACCCCGGACAAGACGATCATCCCCTACTGCCAGGGGGCCTACCGTTCCGCCAATACGTCCCTGGTCCTCGGGATGCTGGGCTATCCCAAGGTGAAAAACTATCTGGGATCGTGGTGGGAATGGGGTAACCGCAACGATTCACAGATCGTTCTGCCAGGCGAGTAATTACGCGGCCGCGGCGACGGAACGCACCGCCGCTAGGGCGATCTCCACACCGGGGCGGTCGACGTCCAAATGGGTCACGGCGCGCATGCCGCCGTGTTCGGTGGGGCCAATACGGACCCCGTGCTCCAGCAACCGCTCGGCGAAGGCGGCTCCGTTCATGCCGGTCCCCGAAACATCGAAATAGACGAGGTTGGTTTCGATGGAATCGGGATCGATGGCGATTCCGGGAATCTGGCTGAGGCCGCGGGCAAGGATCTGGGCATTCTCGTGATCCTCGGCCAGGCGATCGATGTTGTGTTCCAGGGCATAGATGCAGCCGGCGGCTATGATCCCGGCCTGGCGCATGGCGCCGCCGAACTGATGCTTGATGCGCCACGCTTCTTCGATGAATTCGGCGGTGCCGGCGAGTGCCGCTCCCACCGGAGCACCGAGCCCCTTGCTGAAATCGATCCAAAGGGAGTCGAAACAGGCGGCGTAATCGCTGGCGGATACACCACTTGCCACGACCGCGTTGAATAGCCGGGCACCGTCGAGATGGGTGTCCAGCCCAAGGTCGTGGGCCACCTTGGTCACTTCCTTGACGTTCTCCAGGGGCCAGACCGAGCCGCCGCCTTGGTTGCTCGTGTTCTCCACCGATAGGGCCCGGGAAATGGGCCGGTTCCGCTTCGGGTTGCGGACGGCTTCACGGACCTGGTCGCCGGTAAATATCCCGCGTACGCCGTTCACTTGGCGGGTCATCGCTCCGGACAACGCGGCGACGCCCCCAGTTTCCGAATGCAACGGGTGAGCCGTTTCGTCCATGATGATCTCGTCGCCTGGCCGGCAGACGACGCGGTAGGCAATCTGGTTGCACATGGTGCCCGATGGCAGGTAAACGGCGGCTTCCTTGCCCAGGAT
>JAJFIG010000364.1 GCA_021775195.1 Rhodospirillales bacterium
CAACGCCGCCAGGCTCGTCGAAAAGATACACGTCGGGTTAATCATTTGACCCTCCACTGCATCCCCAGCGGCGCCGGCTTCTTGTTACGTCATGGCCAGGCACGCAATCTGAAATGTGATATTGGAGCGGTTTTAACAATAAATTAAGCAAAAGTCAATAATAATAGAAGATAAAGATAGCAACATTTAAATTAAAACTCACATAAATTAAGTATAAAATTTGATAAAATTTGATAAAATTTGTATAAAATTTTATATAATGCCCGAATTCAAAACCAACCCCTTCGCAACCGGGTGCGGAATCTTGAATCCGGAGTTCGGTGCCTGTAATTCGGTAATTGGGGGGAAGAGGACAGTGTGTGAGCCGGGACGGGGCTGGAATCATAAACGGGCCGCGACCGTTGTGGTCGCGACCCGCTGGATGGCTCCTATTGTTTGGACTACTGCTGTTTCGGGCTCATTGGGTTCTCAAGCGTGCCGCCGCTGGTGAGAGTGGACCGTATTCCTATTTCCAAACCCTTTGCCCACTTTCTTCGATCAAGTTGTCGAACTAGTTTTAACGATTTATAAACCAAAAGTCAATAATAAAATTAAATAAAACAAAATCATTTTGTTGAAAAATTAATAAAGAATTACTATAAAAACAGTATAAAATTATATAAAATTTTATGTAAATTGTCGTTGCCTTGGCCACGGCCGGGTTGCCATAAGCACCCGGAATCTCTTAAACTGCGCCATTCGGGCCGTCAGACGGTTTGATCCATTTTTGGGGCTATTGGAAACGATGTCGTCGACGCGGCTTGGAAGCATCTCCCAACGCTGTTCCAATTCGCTTCATTCCGGTCCATCGGGCCGGAAAAGCATACGCCCTGTCCTGATCGTTTGCCTCGCCGCTGCGCTGCTTGTGGTGGCCGCCGGGTTCGCCAGCAGCGCCCGCGCCCAGCAGGCGTCGAGCGGCGTCAATCCGGGCCAGATCGAACAGCGCTTCGATGACCGCGAACGGCTGCGCAAGGAGGCTGGTCCCGAAATACAAAAACCGGAGGCGGCGCCTGCGGTTCCGATGCCGGAGGAGAAAAAATTCCTTCTCGCGGCGGTCACAATCGAAGGCGCCACGGTCTATGACGGGGCCGAGTTCGTGCCTCTTTACGAAGGCCTCCTCACCCGGCGTGTGACCTTGACCCAGATGGGGGACATCGCCCGACAAATCACCAAGCGCTACGAGACGGACGGTTACGTGCTGTCCAAAGCCGTCGTCGCCGACCACGAACCCGATGTCGGCCTGGTCACCATCCGCGTCATCGAGGGCTATGTCGGCGAGGTCTTGATCGAGGGCCAGGTCGAGGGACGCGAGGGCCTGCTCCAGGACATCGGCAACAAGATCACCGGCGAGCGCCCGGCCCGTCTCGCCACCATCGAACGATACACCCTGTTGATCGAGGACCTGCCCGGGGTCACGGTGCGCCCGCTCCTCGAGCCCTTGGACGAGGAGTCGGGCGCTCACAAGCTGGTCATCGTCCTCAGCCACGACACCGTCGAAGGCTTTGCCCGCGCCGATAACCGCGGCAGCCGCTCCGTCGGCCCCTTCCAGCTTTGGGCCGGGGTGACCCTGAATTCGGCGCTCGGCCTCTACGAGACCACCCGCGCCCGCTTCATCACCACGCCCCAGGCCGAGGAACTGAAGTTTTTCGATCTTTCCCACACCGAGACCATCGGTTCCGAGGGCACCACCGTCACCTTGTCCGGAAGCTACAGCGCCTCGCGGCCTGGCGGCACCCTGAAGCCCGACCAGGTCGAATCCCACGGCAAGCGCCTTGAGGTCCAGGCTTCCCACCCCGTCATCCGCTCGCGCGAACTTGACGTCTACGTCACCAGCCGCCTGGGCTGGCGCAATTCCGAGGAGGACAACAGGAACGGCAAGGTCTTCAACGACCAGATCACGACCCTCCGGGGCGGCGCCGTGATTTCCTTCGACGATCCCGCCAAGGGGCGCAACTGGATCAACGCCGAGGTCACCCGCGGCCTCGACATCTTCGGCGCCAGCGATTCCGATTCGCCGTCCATCTCGCGCACGGGCGCCAATGCCGAGTTCACCAAGATCACTGGTGATATCTCGCGCTACCAGAAGGTCGCCGGCCTTATTGGCGTCCTCGTCGGAGCGACCGCACAGAAATCATCTGGGCCCGTGCTCTCGGCCGAGGAAATGGGCGTCGGCGGCGAGCGCTATGGCCGGGCCTTCGACGCCGCCGAGATCACTGGCCCCGACGGCGCCGCCGCCCGTCTCGAACTCCAGTACGACGGCTCTCTCGGCGACAGCCTGATCCAGCAGTACCAGTTCTACGGTTTCTATGACATTGGTGCCGTCTGGACCTCCAGCGGTCGTGAATCCCTGACCTCCACCGGCTTCGGGGTGCGCAGCCAGTTCAAGTACGGCATCTTCGGTTCCATCGAATTCGCCGCCCCCCTGACCCGGCCCGTGTCCAACGACACCCTGGGCGGCATGAGCAACGACCCCCGCGTCTTCTTCGTCCTCAGCGGAAATCTCTGAGGCCGCGTTCATTCCTTTTCAGGCAGGCCGCGGAACAGCGGGTCCGTCCACCCCGGCGGCAGCGCCGCTAGAAACCCCATGATCACCGCCATCGGCCACGGAAAGGCGATCCGTGCCTTGTTGCGCCGCAGGCCCTTGACGATGATCCCGGCGGCCTTATCCGCCGTCATCAGCATCGGCATGGGGAAGCGGTTGTCCGCCGTCATCCGGCTCTCCACGAACCCCGGACAGATCGCCGAGACCCGTATACCGTCCCCGGCCAGCCGTCCCCTGAGCCCCTCGGCCAGGGACCGGACGGCGGCCTTGCTGGCGGCATAGGCCGGGGCCCCGGGCATGCCTCTCAGCCCCGCCAGGGAGCTCATGATCGCGATCTGGCCCCGCTTCCGAGGCTTCATCACAGCCACCGCCGGTGCCACCGTATTCAGCACTCCATCGACGTTGACCCGGAAGATCCGGCGCATCTCGTCGGCGTTCCCGCCGCCGCTCTCCGTCCCCGCGGCGACGCCCGCGTTGGCGATCACCAGGTCCAGCGGCGCCTCGCCGTCCACGGCGCCGATCCAGGCCGCCATAGCATCGGCATCGGTAACGTCCACGGTCTCCGCCAGTACCCGGGCCCCAGCCTCCCGGCAGGCCTCCGCCACCTCTTCCAGTCGCGCCGCGTTGCGGCCGCTCAGGGCCAGCACCACCCCCGGCGCCGCGTAGGCCCGCGCCAGCGCCACGCCGATGCCGCTGGAAGCGCCGGTGATCAGGATCGTGCGGGGGTGTGCCGTGTCTACCGTCATGGGTCCTTTATATGGTGGAAACGGCCTGTAATGCCAATGATCCGCCCACCGGTTCCGCCCCGTGGCAAAATACTCTATAAGGGGCGCCATCATCAGCCGACCCCTGGGGGACAACGTGCCCATTTCGTCGATGACCGGTTTCGCCCGCGGCCAGGGCCAGGACTACACCTGTTCCTGGACCTGGGAGATCAAGAGCGTCAACACCAAGGGCCTCGACGTCCGTGCCCGCCTGCCAACCGGGTTCGAGAACCTGGAACAGCCGGCCCGCGAGCGCATCGCCAAGCGCTTCCAGCGCGGCGCCTTCAACCTCGGCCTCAGCCTCCGCAACGTCCTCGCCGCCGGCACCTTCCAGGTCAATCGCGCCGCCCTCGACCAGGTGCTGTCGCTGCTCCCCGACATCCGCGAGCGCTTCCCCGACGCTGGCCCGCCAAGCATCGATGGCCTGCTGTCGCTGCGCGGCGTCGTCGAATCGGTGGAGGAGGAGCTTTCCGAGGAGGCCCGCCAGGCCCTCGAGGCCGGCATCCTTGCCAGTCTCGAGACCGCCCTCGACTCCCTCGCCGCCATGCGTGGCCAGGAAGGCGCGCGCCTGGCACCCGTGCTCGATGCCCACCTCGACGCTATCGACCGCCTCTGCGCCGAGGCCGGGGACCTGGCTGCGACCCAGCCCGAGGCCTTGCGCCAGCGCCTCCAGACCCAGGTTGCCGAACTCCTGGAGGCGGCGCCGTCGCTTTCCGAGGACCGCCTCGCCCAGGAGGCGGCGCTGCTCGCTGCCAAGGCCGACGTGCGCGAGGAACTGGACCGCCTCGCCGCCCACCACACCGCCGCCCGCGCCCTCCTGGAGCGCGACGGCGCCGTCGGCCGCAAGCTGGATTTCCTCTGCCAGGAACTCAACCGCGAGGCCAACACCCTCTGCTCCAAGTCCGCCGACGTCGCCCTGACCCGCGTCGGCCTTGACCTCAAGGCCGCCATCGAGCAGTTGCGCGAGCAGGTCCAGAACATCGAATAGGGACGCCATGGACGATACGGGCGACATCCAAAGACGCGGCCTCATGCTGGTGCTGTCCTCGCCCTCGGGCGCCGGCAAGACCACCATCTCCCGGGACCTGCTGACCCGCGAGGACAACCTGTCCATGTCGATCTCGGTTACGACACGGCCGCCCCGGCCCGGGGAGGTCGACGGCATCGACTACCGCTTCGTCGCCGAGGATGATTTCGCCGGGATGGTCGGTGCCGGCCAGTTCCTCGAGCACGCAACGGTCTTCGACAACTGCTACGGCACTCCCCGCGGCCCTGTCGAGGACGCCTTGGCGGCCGGCCGTGACATCCTGTTCGACGTCGACTGGCAGGGCACCCAGCAGCTGGCCCAGAACGCCCGCGACGACGTCGTCAGCGTCTTCATCCTGCCGCCCTCCACCGGCGAGCTGGAATCCCGCCTACGCGGCCGCGCCCAGGACAGCGAGGACGTGGTTCGCCGGCGCATGTCCAAGGCGGCGGACGAGATGAGCCACTGGGCCGAGTACGACTACATCGTCGTCAACCGCGACGTCGCCGACAGCGTCGCCCGGGTCCAGGCCATCCTCACCGCCGAACGCCAGAAGCGCGACCGCCAGGTCGGCCTCCACGCCTTCGTCGCCGCCCTCTGCGATACCTGACGGGGCCGGGGCTGCCGGGACACCGGTCAACGAACGCGAAAGGACCTCCATGAAAGCCAAGGCAATGGTCGTGACCGAGCCCGGACACATGGAAATGCGGGAGTTCGACGTCCGCAAACCGGCTCCCGAGGAGATTCTGGTCAGGACTACCGTCACCTCGGTCTGCTCCACCGACATCAAGGTCTTCAAGGGGCTGACCCCGGTGGGGCGCTATCCCCTGATCATGGGCCATGAGATTTCCGGCGAGGTCGTCGAGGTCGGCGCCGAGGCTGCCCGTTGGTACGACCTGAAACCAGGTGAGCGCATCACCGTCGAGCCCTACATCCCCTGCGGCCGTTGCGACCATTCGCGCAGCGACCACCTGTATCACCAATGTCCCCACGGTGGCATTTACGGCATCAGCCTGCCCTGCGACGCGCCGCCCCACCTTTTCGGCGGCTACGGCGAGTATTTCTACGTCCTGCCAGGAACCATCGTCCACAAACTGGGGGACCGGATGGCCGACTCGGCGGCCAGTCTTTCTTCCGTCGTCGCCAACGGGGTGCGCTGGGTCAAGACCCTGGGCAAGGTCACCTTCGGCGAGTCCGTGGTGATCTCCGGGCCCGGGTCCCAGGGCCTGTCGTCCTTGGCCTCGGCCCTCCACGCCGGCGCCAACCCGGTGGTCGTTCTCGGCCTCAGCCGGGATACGGCACGCCTCGAACTGGCCCGGGAATTCGGTGCCCACCATGTGGTCGACGTCGAAAAGGAGGACCCCTGCGAGGCCGTCGCCCGGCTCCTTCCGGGCGGCGCCGACATCGTCATCGAGACCTCGGGCACGCCCGACGGGATCCAGGCCGCCCTCGGCATGGTGCGTCCGGCCGGGCGCATCGTGTCCATCGGCCTATCGGGAGGACTGGAGACCCCGATACGGTTCGACGATCTGGTCTGGAAAAGCATCTCCATCATCACCGGCCTGGGTCAGGCCGGCAACGTCGGCGACGCCATGAAGCTCATCGATTCCGGCAAGTATCCCTTCGAAAAGATCAACAACCGGATTTACCGCCTCGAGGACCTGGAGCAGGCGATCAGGGATACGGAAGACCGCCCCGAAGGCTTCATCAAGGGAGCCATCATGTATGGGACCTAACCCGGTGGCCCTTCCACGTAGGGGCTGAGGGCCCGGTAGATGGCTTGGTTGACCGGCGTCGGTACCCCGAGTTCGTGACCCAGGCGCGCCACGGCGCCCGACAGCGACGGCAGTTCCAGCCGGTTGCCCTGGGTCAGGTCGTGGAGCATGGACGAGCCGAACTCACCGGGCAGGCCGTCGGCCTTTTCCATCAGTTGGTCCGCCAGGTCCGCGGGAAGGCTCACGTGCCTGGCCCGGGCCACTTCCGCCACCTCGTTCATGGCCTCGCCCAGCATCGCCCGGGCTTCGGCGTTGCCGCGGATAGGGCCGATGGTCAGCCGGGTCAGCGCCGTCATGCCGCTGAGCGGCGCCAGGAAGGCGAACTTGGACCAGATGGTGGCGTTGATGTCGTCGCTTATGGTGGCGTCGATGCCGGCCCGCTCGCAGGCCGCGTGCAGGGCCTCGACGCGCTCCGTCCGCCGCCCGTCAATTTCCCCGAACATCAGGCTCGCCATGGCGCCCGTATGGGCGATCACCCCCGGGCTCTCGACGACGGACAGGATGTAGGTAACGCCACCGATAACGCGGGCGGCGCCGACGGCAGCCGATAGCGTTTCCACCGCCGTCACCCCGTTCTGGAACGAGACCACGGTGGTGTCGGGGCCGACCAGCGCCTTGCATTGCTCCGCCGCAGCCTCGGTGTCGTAGAGCTTTACCGCCACCACCACCACGTCCGCCACACCGACCTCGGACGCATCGGCGGTCGCCTGGGCCGGGTCCACGTGGACGTTGCCGTTGGCGCTTTTCACCATCAGGCCCTTGTCCCGGATCGCATCCAGGTGTGCGCCGCGGGCGATGAAGTGTACGTCCTCTCCCGCCGCCGCCAGCCGGGCGCCGAAATA
>JAJFIG010000365.1 GCA_021775195.1 Rhodospirillales bacterium
ATCGACCGCATGGTCATGCTGCTGGCCGACGAGCCCAACATCCGCGAGGTCATCGCCTTCCCCATGAACCAGCAGGCCCAGGACCTGCTCATGGCCGCCCCGGCCCCCATCGAGCCCGAACGCCTGCGCGAACTCCACATCGCCGTCAACCTCCCCAAGCCCAAGGCCAAGGCGAAGAAGGAGTAGGGCGACCGAGGTGTCGCAGGTTTGTGAAAAAGATCCCCCCGCCCATGCCGTTCTGGCCGGGCGGGGGAGGGGGATGGCCGCGGCGGGAACCGCGGACCTCTAGAACATCGTTGTCAGATCACGACATTGGTTGGCGATTCGATCTGGCGCAGCACGGTGACGATGTGCCGGGTGCGCTCGATCAGCTTGGTGTCCTTGGCGTTGTACTTGTGCTCGAAATCCAGGCGCTCCTCCCACAGGGCGACGAAATCCCGGGGCCGGTCGGGCTCCGCCTTCTGTCCCGTGAGCGCCCCGACGGTGGCCTCGAAGTCCGGATGCAGTTCGGGCTGGAAGGCGAGCATGGCGTGTTCGTCGTAGGGCAGCACCCCGGCGATGTAGAGGTCCATGCTCAGCTCCGCCGCCTCCCGGGGCGACATCCGGCGCACGTCGACGTCGGGAAGAAGCTCCGCCGCCAGCGGTTCGCCCTCGGTGGGCCGGGGCTGCGCCCGTTCGCTGGTCGCCGGGGGCTTGGGCGCCTCCACCGACACCAATTCGCGGCTGGTGGGGACAAGGTCCCGGCCCGTTGGCCGGGTGAACAGATCCAGGGCCCCAAAACTGGGTTCGATTTTCATTTCCGGTCCTCCACCGGCTTACATCCGCCGTCTCTGGCCCTTCCTCAGGCAATCGCCCGCATGGCCTGCGATTCCGCGCTTCCGGCCAGGCCCGAACGCCGCCGCTTGCTCCGGTACATGGCGTTGTCGGCGCGGCGCAGGATTTCCCGGCTGTCGTCGCTGGGGCCGTAGGTCTCGTAGCCGAAGCTGGCGCTGATCGGGATCATCCGCGATTTCCAGGTGACGAAGGTGGAGTTCATCAGGGTTTCCAGGGCCTTGGCCCGGGCGAGCCCGTCCTTCTGCCGGGTCCGGGTCAGCAGGACAGCGAATTCGTCACCCCCCAGGCGCCCGACGTAGTCGGAATCGCGGACGTTGTTGATCAGCAGCTTGGCCACCCGCCTGAGCACCTTGTCGCCGGCGTCGTGGCCGTACGTGTCGTTGATGGGCTTGAAGCCGTCGAGGTCGATGTAGACCAGCAGCCCCTCGTCCTCGTAACGCTGGGCCGCGGCTAGGGTCCGCTGCAGCTGGGCGTGGAAGCCGCGCCGGTTCATCAGGCCCGTCAACTCGTCGGTCATGGCCAGGCGTTCCAGGTCGAGAATGCGCGCCGCCTGCTCGTTCATCAGCCGTTCCGCGTCGACGACCGCGCTCAGGGCCTCCCTGGCCGCTTCCTGGTAGGTCTCCACGTCGGTCTTGCCGATATCGTTGTCGGTCTTCGCCAGGTAGTCGGCGAGCATCGAGACACAGGCGACGAGATCCGAGTTGCTGGCGAAGTCCGCCGATTCAAAGAGGGGGACGGGTTTCGATGAATTCACGAGTCTGCCCTTCCTTATCAGTCTTTCGGGGCACACGGCGGCGGAGCGCCGGCGTTGTGCGTCTGCCCATTGACTTGCAAATCCCGTGCCAAAGCGATTATCTAATGTTATCAATGGAATAAGTGAGTCGGGTGGTAGGCAATTTTTACCTGCCGGGCGGACTTTGCCGGGCTTTCCGGGTCGGGCATGAAATTCGGCGTCGCATTACTGGACACGCCGGGAGTGCCGGGCGTATGGTTCGCCCCGTATTCGCCGACCTTTGGCAACGGGAAGAGAGTTCCGCAATGAACCACGGAATTGCCGGAGGACCACGGTCCTGTGCCGCGCGCCGCGCCGGTGCCTGGTTTGGCGCCGTCCTTGCCATCTGGCTCACCGACACCGCGCCGGGACAAGCCGCGGAGATGGTGCCCCACCGGGCTCTTTACAGCATGACCCTGGCCTCCGCCGACAGCACGTCGGGCGTTGTCGGTGCCCGTGGTGCCATGCAGTACCGGTTCGCCGACGTCTGCGACGGCTGGACCGTCGAGACCCGGACCTACCTGCGCATCGCCTACGAACAGGGCCCCGAGGTCGAATCAACCTGGTCCTTTATCACCTGGGAAGCCAAGGACGGGCTGCGCTACCGGTTCCGCATCAATCAGGCCCGTGACGGGCGCACCATCGAGGACACCCGTGGCGACGCCGAGCTCGAGGCCCGGGACGGCCCCGGTGTCGTCCGGCATACCAAGCCCGAGGGCGAGGCCGTCGACCTGCCCGCCGGAACCCTGTTCCCCACCGACCATCTGGCTCGCATGCTGGCCGCCGCCGCAACCGGAAAGAACCGGTTCGTCCGCCCCATGTACGACGGCAGCGGCGAGGAGGGGCCCGACCTGCTCAGCGCCGTGATCGCGCCCATCGCGCCGTCCGAGCGCCCGGCCCAGGCCAAGGCCGCCGGGCTTGCTTCCTCTCCGGCCTGGCACATGCGCCTCGCCTTCTTCCCCCAGGATGCCAAGAACGCCGAGCCGGTATTCGAGATCGGGGTCCGCTATCGGGACGACGGCATCGCCGAATGGGTCGAGCAGGATTTCGGCGATTTCACTCTCGACCTGCGGCCGACGGAAATCGAGATCCTCGACCCGCCCGTCTGCTGAGGGCCTTACAGAATTTTGTCGTCCCGGTGACGGTCGAGAATGTCCGCCGTCTTTCGGGTGATCTCCGCCATGTTGGTCGTTCCGGGTGCCGCCCGGGCGATCCCGAAGGCGGTGTTCGGGAAGTCGAGGGGTTCCTGGATGGCCCAGATCTCCTCGTGGCGCCCTGGCGCCAGGATCTGCGCCGGATCGCCCACCGCGACCCAGCCGATGGGCACCGTGGCCCCCGTCGCCAGGCGGCTGTTCACGTGTACCGTGCCGTTGACCCGGACCTCGGCACCGTCACCGATCACCGCGCCGTGAAAAACCGTCGCCCGCGTGGCCAGGAAGACCTCGTCGCCGATGGTGCAGCCAACCAGGTAGCTGCCCGGCCCCACCAGCACATGATCGCCGATGCGGACCGGATGTGTCCCCGTACCCCGGATGACCGCGTTTTCGCGCACGATGACGTTGGCGCCGATTAAGACCGGTCCGCCCTCTGCCGTCACCACGGCGCCGAAGCCGATGCGGGATCCGGGCCCGATGGCGACGTCCCCCGCCACCACCGCCGTCGGCGCGATATGGGCGCTGGCGTCGATGGCCGGACGTTGACTCAGATGTTCAACAAGCATGGCTAAGACCCTCCCCGGATTCGAAATTCGCAAACAGACGGCCATTGGCGGCGTGCCGTAACCGCCCCGATCGTAGGCCGCCTTCTCCGTCCCCTCAATACCACCGCCACCTGACGAGGGCCGCCGGAATGACTATATCCTCACCAGATGCCTTGGCATTGGATATGGGAAAGGGGAGGTTCCACCCATGACGGTTGAATGGCGTGGCGAGATGTCGGTGGGTAACGAGGTCATCGACGACGATCACAAACATCTCATCGACCTGATCAATGAATATGAATCCGCTATTGCCAGGAAGAACCCGGTAATCCTCGAGGACGCCGTCAACGGCCTGCTCGATTACGCCAAAAGCCACTTCGAGCGCGAAGAGAACCTGATGACCGCCGTCCATTATCCCCAACGCAACCTCCACCGAGACCACCATCGGGACCTGCTCCGCCGTGTTCAGGATTTCCACAAGGGCCTTTGCGAGGACCATCAGATCGATATCGAGGACGCCAGCCGTTTCCTCCACGACTGGTTTGTCCAGCATGTCCTCAACGAGGATCTCAAGCTCCGGCCCTACCTGACCGGCGAGCGCCACGACGCCAAGTGAGTGGCATCGCCCGCCTTCACCCGATCTCTTCGCGGCACGCACCAATCGATTCAGATGACTCGGTAAATCCCGCCCGGACTCCCGCGGGACCGGCGTCCCCGGGGTTTTGACTTTCCACGCCGTCCGGTTGATTATGATGTATGCGTCTCATTATCATCGCGCTGATGATTGCCTTCGCGACGCCCACTGCGGCCGTCGCTGAAGTGGAGCCGAGCGAGTCCCAGATCATCCAGATGGCGATTTTGCGCATGGTCGAACAGGTGCATTTCCTTGGCAACGCCAGTTTCGGGCCCAGCGTCATCCACCCCCAGCCCGATGGCCGCTACTGGGCCGTGGTCGGTCAGGTCGAGAGCGGCGCCCTGACCACGCGCGTGCAACATTTCATTTACATCGCCGCCGTGCGCCTCGTCTGTGAAAAAGCGGACGACGAAACATGCTGGCGCCTGGAGAAGCTGGCCATCGACAACCGCATCGTCTACGACCGCGCCAACGAACTCTGAATTCGGTGCTTCGGATCATATTGCCGGGCCGCCGCCACCACCCTATCTTCACTCCCATGCAGGCACCGTCACCTGACCGCAACCGGGACCCGGTCCCCGAACCCGGGAAGTCGAGAGCCCGTAGGATCATCTTCATCGTCCTCGGCTGGCTGTTCTTCGGCCTTGGGTTCATCGGCGCCTTCCTGCCGGTTCTGCCGACGACCCCCTTCATGCTGCTGGCGCTGTGGGCTTTCGCCCGCGGTTCCGATCGCTTTCATGCCTGGCTCTACAACCACCGCCTATTCGGCCCGTCCCTGCAGAAATGGGAGCGCCACCGGGTCATCCCCGTGCATGCCAAGGTCCTTTCCATCACTGCCATGTCGGGCAGCCTCGCCTACATGATCTGGGTATCCGAGGTATCCGGTGTTGTCATTCTGGCGGCGGCAACTGTCATGATCGTTGCCGCCTGCTACATCCTGCCCAAGCCCAGCCGCGTTCCCGACTAGCCGGTAACGCCGGGCATCAGCCCCCATCCCCCTTCGGCCACAGCCAGGCGGCGCCGCGGACGCCGCTGGAATCGCCGTGTCGGTTCTGTTCCAGGCGAGTGTCGACCCGGTCCGAGAACACCCACGCCTGCCACATCTCCGGGACTCGGTCGTAGAGACTTCCTACGTTGGACATGCCGCCGCCGAGGACGATCACGTCCGGGTCGAGGACGTTGATCACCGAGGCCAGCGCCCGGGCCAGGCGTTCGGTGTAGCGTTCCAGGGCCGCCCTTGCCTCGGCGTCGGTATCCGATAGCTTGGCGATTTCGGCGGCGCCGGTCTCGTTACCCGTCGCCGCCCGGTAATCCCGCGCCAGGCCCGGCCCCGAAAGGAAGGTCTCGATGCACCCCCGCTGTCCGCAATAGCATTCCGGCCCCGGGCGTTCCCGGTCGGTGGGCCAGGGCAGGGGGTTGT
>JAJFIG010000366.1 GCA_021775195.1 Rhodospirillales bacterium
CCTCCATCATGGCCCAGGGGCGCATCGCCAGGACCGCCCGTGTCGCCCGCGCCGCCTTCCAGGGCAAGGTGCCGCGGTGAAGGGGAACGAGGATGTAGAGGATCAAGGCGAGGCTGAGAAACGGCAGGCAGATACTGGCCAGGAAGACCAGGATCGCCAGTTCCCAATAGCCCGCGTTCCAAAATTCGATGGATCCGGAAATCAGGTTGTTGGTTTGTTCGCGGCCTTCCATCTCGAAGGTCAGGAAGGGACAGAAGTTGGCAACGGCAAACAGGATCAAGCCCGCCAGCGCCAAAGCCAGGGGCCGGTCCAGCGCGGGGTGCTCGGCTCCGTAGAGACCGGCGCCGCAGCGTACACACGTGGCCTTGCGTCCGCGCTCCACGGGTATGCGGGCGTGGGGGAGGTCGCATTCATGGCAAACGACGGCGGGGCGGGGGTTAATGGCTCTCGACTCCAAAGGAAGATTTAGACTAGTCCGCGACGCCGGAGGCTGGCAAGGCCGTGGTACGCCTGTTTGACGGGCAGCTTGGCGCGGTCGTTCCTTGCCTGACACCCTGGGTCAAGAAGGAACGCCACGGCTTTGAATGGGAATCGATTGTCGAAGCGTTCGCCACCGGGCAATAAAAAGCAGGTTTGCTTAGAATTCGATTCCGGAAATGTCCGTAGTCGCTTGAACGGGAATCAATTTCCGGTTCATCACTGTTTTCACAATCTGCCCTGGGACATCCGGAAACGTTTCTCCATGTATTTCTGGTGATAATCCTCCGCCATCCAGAAGGTCGTCGCCGGTGTGATCTCGGTGACGACGTTGCCGCGAAGGTTGCCTGATTCCTGGAGCTTGGCCTTCTGCGCCCGCGCGAGGGCTTCCTGTTCGGGGGTGTGGAAATAGATGGCGGATCGGTACTGGCTGCCGACGTCGGGGCCCTGACGATTGAGGGTCGTGGGGTCGTGGCAATCCCAGAACACCGCCAACAGGTCATCGTAAGAGATTACCGCCGGGTCGTAGTCCACCTGGACTGCCTCGGCGTGGCCGGTCTGGCCGCGGCAGACGTCCTCGTATGTGGGGTTCTCCGTCGTGCCGCCGGTATAACCGACAGCCGTGCCGGTTACGCCCGGCCGGGCAGCGAAGGTCGCTTCCACACCCCAGAAACATCCCGCCGCGAAAGTCGCCTGTTCCATTGTCGGTCCACCTTCCACACCCGATCATACGACAGTTACACTTAGGCGGGGCAGGGTTCTTTTCAAGAACTAGGTAGTGTCCTCAATTCGGCTGTGCCCGTGGCGGGAGCCAATTTTCCCACCCGCCAGGCGCGGACCGTGCCGCGATGCCAACCCATCGCAAGCGATCCGCAACGCGGCGGGTGGGAAAAGTGGCCCCGTTCCTGCGGAATTGGGTGAAAATGACGAGGGCTCGCGTCGCTCGTCCTTGAATATGTGCTGCATGTCCTGCGTCCGCGCTCCTAATCCCTCGTCATTATCGCCGCAACCACGGGCGCAGCCGAATTGAGGACACGACCTAGTGAGCGGCGCAAAAAAAAATGCCATCCAAAGCCGGTTTGCGGCTTCGGATGGCAAGACGGGGGGAGGTATCCTTACTGAACGATGCGCCACGAGCCATCGGGCTGACGGCAGGCTGTGCCGTAGGCCGACTGGACCTCGCCGCCGACGTTTACCGTGGTCTGGTATTCGCGGCAGTATTCACCGCTGCTGGTGTTGGTGCCCTCGCGGGTCGGCGTGAAGGTACCGGAATTGCCGCTTTGGGGGTTGTCCCAGGCGATGGTCTGGCCGACGGGAGCCGTGTGGGCGGTTGTCTGGGCACGGCTGGCGTACATGCGGTCCGCCTTGTCGAGGGACCGGCCGACCTGGTTGCCAAGGAAAGCGCCGGTCAAGGCGCCGATGGCGACGGCGGCCAGTTGGCCCTTGCCGCTGCCGACCTGGGAGCCGGCGAGGGCGCCCAATCCGGCGCCGACCAGAGTGCCGCCGGCTTCTTTCTGCCGGCCCTGGCCATTGTTGGCGCAGGCCCCGAGCATGAGGACGACGAGCGCCAGCGATGCGATACGTTTGATGTCCATTTTCGAATATCTCCACTTGTTTGAGGAACGATCTGTCATGGGACTGTCAGCGAAGGTCATGGGTCCTCCGGTGAAGGACCCTTGATGTTGATTTCGTAGTTCGCCTTGCGGACCTCGCTGATGGCGCCGTCGAAAAACTTGTCTAGGCGCTCGCGCATGCGCGGCGAGAGCGTAAGAAGTTTGGAACGGGCATCACCGGGATTGACGGTTTCGGCGAGCAGATCCTCGGCGAGCGCCTGCTCGACGTACTTGCCCGCCGTATGGGCGCTCTTGATACCGGTCATGAACTTGAGCGCGTCGGTCTTGCGAACCGGCGTGTCGCTGTACCAGACCTTGGTCAAAAGATCCCAGAAGGTGGCGTCATAAAACTCCGTGCGACCGTCGAAAACATCGATCCATTTCTGACCAATCCGGGTCGTCATGTCGATGTATTCCTTGTGCTGGTCGTTGTTGTACTTGAGGGCCATTGGGAGTCCCCGTGTTGCCGATTCCGATGATGGATCCTAGCAGGGTCCGGGGATAATTGCAAGTAAAATTGCATATATATATGAAAATTATTCTATATACATAATCCCGTATATCCGGACTATTCAAAGGTTGATGCGGGACAAAAAAATCCTTATTTATCAAAACCATTATATCATGTTCACGAAAGTGTTACATATAATTTTATAGAAAAACTTGACATCAAAAATGCATGTATTATTTTAGATATCGTTCCGCCGATCTGATGATCCATCATCCAGGCGGGGCGGCTTGAACGGACAAGGGGAAAGAGATTGCAAACGGGACCGGTCAACGAGACCAGCAAGGGTCGGAGGTTCCGCAAGGACCCAAACCGACCCGGAATCGATCAGCCGGTGCTGACCTTGAGGAGGTCCCCGTCACAGACGCAAGGAGATAGTCACATGAGGAAACAACTGACATTCGCCGCCGCCATCATCGCCGCCGTTTTCGTCGGCCTGATGACGCCACGCGCCAGTTTCGCCGATTCCGACCGTTACGGAGACGGATATCGCTCCAACCATGCCGTCCTAGCGGTTCTCGGCACTCTCGGCCATCTGGCCAAAAGCGGCCACAACGGCCAGGACAAAGGTTATGTCAAAGCCGGTGGCCATGGTCGCAAAGGGCAAAACGGTCACAACGGTCACAACGGTCACAATAAACACGGCGGCCAAGGCGGCAAGCACGCCCGTGGCGGCAATCACAAGGGCCACGGCAAGCATGCCTATCGCGGCCGGCATCGGCGTCACGGCCATTTCGCCCGCCGCGGTCATGGCCCCCGCCATGGTGGTTACTTCGCCGGTCGGGGTTGCCACAAGGTGAGCAAGATCCGTCACGACGGTTACGGCGGCAGGAAGCGGGTCGTGGGGACCATGTGCTACGACGGTTACGGCAACTCCTACATCGTTCCGGGCAGCCGTTACGTTGCCAACCGTTTCTAGAACCAGGGCCTTTCGTCACCCAAAGGCCGAACCAAATCGGTCCGTTCCCAAGTAGCTCTCTCTAGCACGAAGCGCGATCACCGGGGACGAACCGTAACGGCGGGCCTTCGGGGCCTGGGATCAGCACAATCCATAATCTAAGGGGCTGTGCCGAACACCCGGGTTTCCGAAGGCCCGTTTCCTTTGCCGCAGCTTTGCCGTATTTCTTTTCTACAGAAAGGTGTAGGTCGTCGGTCCTCTCGCTGCACCGGACCGTCATCCAATTCCGGGGAAATCCCCCCAAAGGCAAAGAGGCATCCCATGAAGCAGAATTTCCTCCGATCCGCCGTTACGCCGGTCCTGACCGTCCTGTGCTTGACCTTTGCCGCCGTGCCGGCCATCGCCGCCAAAGACTTGCCATTGAAACGGGTCATGCTGTCGACCGGCGGCGTCGGATATTTCGAGCACGAAGCCATCGTCGAGGGGGATGCCCGAATTCCTCTGGAAGTCCGTCTGGATCAGGTCGACGACGTGTTGAAAAGCATCGTCGTCTACGACGATACCGGTGGTGTCGGAACAATAAGCCTTCCGGGGCGTGATGCACTGCGCCAGGTTTTCCGCGACCTGCCGTTCGGGCGCGGGGCGTTGGGGTCTCCGGTCAAGCTGCTCAACGCGTTGCAAGGGGCCAGCGTCGAGGCCATCGGTGACCGGCAACTGAAAGGGCGAATCATCAAGGCGGTAGCGGAGAAGGTCCACGTCGGTGGCAAAGGCGAAATCGTCGTCCGGCATCGGGTCAGTCTGCTGACCGCGGCCGGCGTACAGCAGTTCGTGCTCGAGGACGCCAAGTCGGTCAGTTTCACCGAGCCCGGGCTGCAGGCCCAGGTCGACCGTGCACTGGCCGCCATCGCCCGGCACCGGGTGCGTGACAAGCGAACCCTGAGCATATCCCTCAAGGGGAGCGGCAAGCGCACCGTGCGTGTCGCCTATGTGGTCGGGGTGCCACTGTGGAAATCCACCTACCGGCTGACCCTCCCCGCCGATGGCGCTGCCACCACCGCCAAGCTGCAAGGGTGGGCGGTGATCGAGAACATGACCGGGCAGGACTGGACGAACGTGGAGTTGACCCTGGTGTCGGGGAACCCGGTGACCTTCCGTCAGGCGCTCTATTCCAGCTATTACGTCGACCGGCCCGAGGTGCCGGTGGAAGTGCTGGGGCGGATTCTGCCCAAGCCTGACACCGGGACATTTGGGCGCGCTGCGGCGAAGAACGGTAAAGGCGAGCGAAGGAAATCCGCCCCGCCCGGTGCCCGTTCATCCCGCGCGCCAAGGGCCGGAATGGTCGGCATGATGGACCGCGTTACGTCGGAAATGGAGTCGGGCGCACCACCACCACCGCGGATGGCCGCCCCCGCTATATTGGCGGAAAGCCGCGAGGCGGCGACCCAGGTTTTGTTCCGGGTACCCGAGCCGTTGAGCATCGAGAGCGGACATTCATTGGTCGTCCCTATCGCCGACCGCAAGATACCGGCAA
>JAJFIG010000367.1 GCA_021775195.1 Rhodospirillales bacterium
TCGAAGTACCAGGCCGTCGCACCGACGATCAGGACCAGGATCGAGAGGCCGGTTTTGATGTTGGCTGGCACGGCGGTGGCCCCGGCCTATTCCGCCGGGATCGGACCGGCCGCCGCCTCGGGTGGCGACATCGGCGTACCCTTGAGGTCGGTCTTCAGGTGCTTGGTGCTGTAGCCGTTGAACACGTGCCCCAGGAGCCCCCGGTCCAGGTCCGATGTCCCGAACAGCCAGTCGGCGATGGGAAAAGTGAGGTTCATGTTCACCTCCATCATCAGCCGGTCGTTGTGGTGCGCCGTATGATGGCGGCGGATGGTGTTGACCAAGGGGCAATAGCGGACGAACCAGTTCTCGTCGACGTGACAGCAGAAGTGCATGAACTCGTAGATCAGGTACATGCCCGTGGTCGAGCACATGACCAGCCAGCCGGTGTTGGCGGAAACCAGGTATCCCGCCGCCAGCCCCGCCGGGATTGACATCAGGATGAAGACCGCCATGGCGTAAGGCGGGAAGAAGGTCACCCGCCAGTCCTTGTCGTCGCGGAAGCGCATCTCGTGGTCGGTGAAGAACTGGTGGTGGTTGAGGGTATGGCGGATATAGATCGCCCTCAGTCCCCGGTTATCGATGGGCCGGTGCATGACCCGCCTGTGCAGGTACCATTCGAACAGGTTGGACAGCAGGCCGACGACGGGAATGGCCAGCCACTCCCACCACTGCACGGTCCCGATGTGACTGGTAAAGATATAAAGTGCCGTCAGCCCGATGATGTAGATCACGGCGACGTGGACGTAGCCGTTGTACCAGCCGGCGATGCGCGACCGGTATGTCCTGCGAAACCCTGCCTGCCTCTCTGTCATCATCGTTGGGACACTCCTCGCCTTGCAACCAAACCCATGTCCTTGCGGCCGAAACCGCCGGTAAAACACCGAAAATTGAGCTAACTATCTGATATATCAGACATACATCAGACAGGCCGGTTTTGTCAATACCTTAAGAACTCTTCGCAACCGCAATTGGCGTGAAAACCGGCCTCACTCCGCCGCCGTCCGGTCCTCCCCCTGCTGGACGGCGAAAATGGACGAATAGCCCCCCGACCAGTCTGGCGGCAGCAAACACGGCCGCGGGTCGTGGTGGGCCCAGCGCGCCGGTGCGCCGCGGACGATGGCCTGGTCATATTTGGATTTGAGCGGGTTGTGGGTATAGGTGAAGGCATCGGCGCCGGCGTAGACGTTGAGCAGCAAAGGCCGGCCCTCGTCCGAGCGGTTCGGTTTCGAACCATGCAGGGTGCGGCAGTTGTGGATGGTCAGCGACCCCGCCGGCCCGTCAAGGTAGACCGCCTTCCCAGCATCCAGCCCGGCCTCGTCGTCGGGCCTGAGGCAGCCGATCCATTCGCCGTCGTCGTCGTACTGGTCGTAGAGCTCTCCCTTGTGGCTGCCGGGGATGATCCCCAGGGGCCCCTGGTCCGGGCCGCAGTCGTAAATGTAGGTGCCGACCGTGCACGGGCTGTAGTTGGTGTGAGGCCAGAACTGGATGTCCTGGTGCCACTTCACTTCCTCGCCGCCCCGGGCCCATTTGAAGTTGAGCTTGGAGTGGTGGAACTTGACGTTGGGCCCCACCAAGTCGGCGACGATGTCGGCGACCAGGGACCGCGACGCGTAGTCCCAATAGGCCGGGTGGTGGTCGTTGGGGCTGGACAGCCGTCGGAGGCGCGGCGCCGCCGCCGTGTGCCCGTCCTCCAGGTCCCACTTGGCGTCCGAGCGGGTGATGGCGCGGCTTTCCTCGATCATGTCCGCCGTTGCCGCCCGCAGGCGCTCGACCCAATCGTCAGGAACGATCTTCTCCAGCAGCAGGTATCCGTTGTCGAAGTAGAACGTCCGCTGCTCCTCGCTCAGCACGGTGGGCGGATATGAAAGGATTTCCTCTGGGGTCATGGCTTGCTTCCTCGAAATGGGGCGGCGTCGCCGCCCGTCCTACTTGAAGCCCAGCAACTGCGCCGGCAGCCACAGCACCATCTGTGGGAAATAGGCGACGAAACCGAGGCAGATCAGCTGCAGGATGATGAAGGGAATGACGCCCCGGAACATGTGCGGCAGGGTGATTTCCGGCGGGCTGATGCCGCGCAGGTAAAAGATCGCCGGCGCCATCGGCGGCGTCAGGTAGCTGGTCTGGATGACGACCAGGAACATGACGCAGAACCACACAGGGTCGAAGCCCAGGGTCCGGACGATGGGGATGAACACGGGGATGAAGATCAGCAGCACCGAGATCCAGTCGAGGAAGAACCCGGCGACGAAGCAGATGAACAGGAAAACCACCAGGGTCGCCCACGGCGTCAGGTTGCCCTCGCTGATCAGCTGTTCGGTGATCGACACCCCGCCCGAGGCGATGAAGACCCCGGCGAACATGTTGCCGCCGAGCAAGATCAGGATGATCATGCAGGTGACCTTGAGGGTCTTCTGCAGCGCCTCGTTGAGGACGCCGAGACTGAACTGCCTGTAGACGACCGCCAGCAGCACCGAGCCGAAGGCCCCCAACGCCGCCGCTTCCGTCGGCGCCGCGAAGCCGAACATGATCGACCCCAGGACGGCGAAGATCATCGCCACCGGCGGCGCCAGCGCGACCAGCGAAATACGGATCTTCTCGGCCAGGGGCGGCTCGTCGTCGGACTTCGGCAGCCTCGGCCCCGCCTTGGGATCTAGGGTGCAGCGCACCAGGATATAGGCGATGTAGAAGGCCGCCATCACCAGGCCCGGAAAGACCATGCCGACGAAGAGATCCCCCACCGAGACGTCGGCCACCGGCCCCAGGACCACCACCACCACCGACGGCGGGATGATGGTGCCCAGCGACCCGCCGGCGCAGATGGTGCCCGAAATCAGCCCCTTGTCGTAGGCGTACTTCATCATTACCGGGAT
>JAJFIG010000368.1 GCA_021775195.1 Rhodospirillales bacterium
GATCAGGTGGCCCCAGGTGCCGGCCATCTTTACCCAGCCCATGGCGCCGAACCCGAACCCGGCGACGGCGAGCCCAGTGATCATGCCCTTCCTGTCGGGGAACCAGCGCATGCCGACGGCGATGGGCACGACGTAGGCGAGGCCAATGCCGGCACCGCCGACGAGGCCGATGGTAATGGTCACGACCCAGAAATCGGTGCCACCGAGAAGCCCGGCGGCGACGTAACCGGCACCAAGGACAATACCGCCAACGGAGGCGAGCTTACGCGGGCCCCAGGCCACTAGCTTGCGGCCGGCCCAGATCATGACCACGGCAAACGTCGCAAGTCCGACGGCGAATACGACCTGGGTATCGAGCTTGGACCAGCCGGCGGATTTAAGCACCGGCGTGAATACCGACCAGGCGTAAATGGCGCCGAGACTGAGCTGAATCAGGACCGCGCCGACGACTACCAGCCATCGGTTCATCATTTTGGGTTCGGCCATCGCAAGGGGCCTCCGTAGAGGGGTGCGGGGAAGCGGAGTTCGCACAACGATTGGCAAATTCGGTATACCTGTCGATCGGCATTGAAATCAACCGCAAAAAGGGCTATCCGAGTCCAAGGTGGGGGTCCCGGAGGCGCACGCCATGACTATCAGGACCATACTGGTTTCCCTGGACGGTTCCGAAAGCAGCCCGGCAACCCTGAACACCGCTTTCGGCATTGCCAAACGCTTCGGCATCCACGTCGACGTGCTTCACGTGCGGCCCGATTCGCTGGCCGGCGTACCGGCCATCGGCGAGGGTATGTCGGGGTCGATGGCGGACCGCATCTCAGTGAAGACGGAACGCCAGGCGGTGGAACGGGCGCAGCGGGCCCACGTCCTATTCGACGAGACCTGCCAGGCCCTCGGGGTCTCCGTGGTCAGCGAGGACACGGAACCCGACGGACTGTCGGCGAGCTGGATCGAGCGGGTCGGGCGCAAACACATGGTGATGAAGCGCCTGGGACGGGTGCACGACCTGATCGTCCTGGGCCAGCCCAGCAACCCCAAGGCCATGACCGAGAGCCTGACCGTCAATGCCCTGTTCGAAACCGGACGCCCGGTGCTGGTGGTGCCGCCAAAGGTGGCGGACCGGATCGGGCGACGGATCGCGGTGGCCTGGAACGGCAGCGCCGAATGCGCCCGGGCGCTGGGCGGCGCCACCAACTTCTTCACCGGCGCCGACACGGTGGTGATCCTGACCGCCCACGGCGACGAAACCCCGGTCTCGGTGGTGCCGGAACTGGAAACCTACCTCACCCACCACGGGATCAAGGCCGAGACCCGCATCTTCGCCAACCTGGGCAGGCGCCATCTGGACGGGCCGACGCTGCTGGCGGAATGCGCCGAGAGCGGCGCCGACATGCTGGTGCTGGGCGGGACCCAGATCGGGCCGCTGAAAGACCTAATGCTGGGCGGCAACACCCGCCACGTCCTCGAAGCCGCAAAAATCCCGCTGCTGATCGGGCACTGACGGAAAGCGGGGGCGGAGCGACAGAATTGGGGGGGACCGTCGTGAATGACCCCGGAGCACGGAAAAACGTGCTGCTTGTCATAGCATTCGGCCTTTGGGCGGCGGTCGTAAGCGCCGCCTTCTTTGCACGTTCCTCAGCCCACCTGATACAAAAGCTGCACGAATTCGGGGTCCTGTGACGTGCTGGCCTTGATCGCACTGGCCACCGTCGCGGCCGCGGCGATGGCGGCGCTTGGGCCGGGGTGGTCCGTGGTAGACAGGCTTGATCGCAACGGAACCTTTGGCACCGGCGAACGTGCCCTTCTTGGCCTGCTTGTCGGCTTTACCGGATTGGCCGCCGCGATCTGGATCGTCGGGTGGTTCCGCTACGACTGGACGGCGATGACCATGCTGCTGGCAGTCGCGACCCTGGCGGCGTTACCATTGCTGCGCTCCCGGCTTCCCCTGTTTGGGGACTGGATGGCGACGGGAGTGACGGAGTTGAATGGTTGGGGCCGGGCGGCACTGACTGCGATCGCGCTGCTTGTGCTTGCCGCCGCGGTCGGAGCTCTGGCACCGCCGGCGGATCACGACACAATCCGCTACCACCTGACCCTGGCCCGGCGTGATCTCGAAGCGGGCCGCATCGCCGTCCAGTTCGGCTGGAGCGTCTATGAGTTCTTCCCGCCCCTGCCGGGACTACTAGTCAGGCTTACCTATGGGGTGGGCGGGACGGCGGCGGCGCAGGGATTGACTGTCCTGTGGCTGATCCTGGCGGGTGCCGGCGCCATGGCGCTGGCCGCCCGCCTGCGGACGGGTACGACCCTGGCAACGGTGGCGGCGCTGCTGGTGCTGTCGCAGCGGAGCGCCATCAATCTGGGGGCGGCGGTGACCAGCGAATTCACCCTCGCCGCCTACGCCGCTGGCGCCCTTGTCGGGGCGCTGGCCCTGTCCAAACAGTTCGGGGTCCGCCACGCGATCCTCTTTGGCCTATTGTTAGGCGGGCTGGTCAACGTCAAGCACCAGGGGCTTGTGGTGGCAGCCGGCATTGCCATGGTGCCGTTCTTCGGCAAAGGCTCAATGGCAGCACACGGGCGGGCGGTGGCCGTCGCCGGGTGCGTGGCGCTCATCCTTCTGACGCCGTGGCTGGCACGCAATCTCGCAGTGACCGGCAATCCGGTCTTCCCGGCTTTCCACACGCTTTTCGTCGCCGACGGGATGGATATCTACCATGACGCCGTCGAGGTGAACCGCCTTAGCGGACCCTGGTGGGCGGTGGTGACGCTTCCCTGGCGCCTTTTCGTCGATCAGTTGGGATTCCCCGACGGATTGCAGTTCGGCTACCCCGTAGTCCTCATCCTGCTTCCCTTCGCATTTTCCGGACCGCAGCGGCGAACCGCGTGGATGATCGCGGTGCCGGTGGTATTCTACGCCGCTTTATGGCAGGCGATCATGCCGCACATGCTGCGGCTGTTGCTGGCGGTGATGCCAATGATGGCGGCGCTGGCGGTGGCGGGGGCCCGTCGGATCGTGCTGGCGGCGGGATCGGGAGCATGGCTGCGGGCGCCCCTGCTGGTGGTCGCCGGGATCGCGGTCGCGAGCCAATTGGGATTTCTCGGTGCATCGTCGT
>JAJFIG010000369.1 GCA_021775195.1 Rhodospirillales bacterium
CTCGGCCAGCCGCGCGACGACCTCGCCGAGCTCACGCTCGGCGGCGGCCACCTTGGGCCGGGCCTTCCGCGCCTCGGGGAACGCCAGCATGGCCATCATCCGATAGGTCTCCAGCTCCAGCAGGCGCTGGACCAGACGTCCCGCCTGCCGGGGGTTCAGCCCGATGTCGCGAATCAGAACCCGGCCGAAGCCGTCTCCATGGATGCGGAAGTCTGTCCACGTCAGGGTCTGGCCGCCCATCATCCGGCTTCCGGCGAAGGGGTTGTCATTGAACAGCCGGGCCAGATCGTCCGCCGACCGCTCGTCGGCGTCCCGCGCTTCAAGCCCGACGTGGACCGCGGCAAGAGCGTGGCCGGGAACCGACTCCAGCCATTGCCGGGGCACCTGCTCGATTACCGGTTCGTCGAAGGGGTCGGTGAAGGGAGCCTCGGAAAAGAAGGTGTAGGTTGTGAATTCCGTATGCCGCTCCCACTTCAGGCGGAACGGCCCCACGTCACCGGTGTAATGGGTGGTGCCGGGCGGTGGTGGGTCGGCGCTCAGGGATTCGCACAATGCCGCCAGATGGGCATGATCGGTTTCGGCGCCGCCCTCGTCGGAGATCATGGCGATGTGGGAGACCCGTGCCGGTGCCAGCAACAAACCGTGGGGCCGGGCATGGATTTCCGTTGCCAGCTCCCGGCGCAGTGGATGATCTTTCAGCCACATATCGGTCGCACTCTCGGGATTGTTTCCCATATTGTCTTATAATGCCGGTACGGTGACCGTGGCAAAGCCTTGCTTGACCCGAACCCGGGCGCCAACGAGACAAATATTCCAGGAGAGACCCGCAATGACCGACCTCGCCGCCACCGATGATCTCTTTTTCGAGCGCACCGGCCTCGACCGCGCCCGTGTCGAGGGCATCCTCGAAGACGCCCTCGATGGCGTCGACGACGGCGAACTGTTCCTTGAGTACCGCCAATCGGAAAGCCTGGTCCTCGATGACGGTCGCCTGAAAAGCGCCAGTTTCGATACCGCCCAGGGATTCGGCCTTCGCGCCGTCGACGGCGAGACCACCGGTTATTCCCATGCCTCGGAGATCAGCGAGGACGCCCTGCGCCGTGCCGGCGAAACGGTGAAGACGGTGAAGACCGGCCGGGGCGGCACCTTCGCGGCGCCGCCCACCGGCACCAACCGCAGCCTCTATGTCGCCGACAACCCGCTCAATCTGGTCGACTTCGAACGCAAGGTGAAACTGCTCACCGATATCGATGCCTATGCCAGGGCCAGGGACGAGCGGGTTCATCAGGTATCGGCGTCCCTGTCCGGACAGTGGCAGGCGGTGCAGATTCTCCGCCCCGACGGAACCCGGGTCGCCGACATCAGGCCTTTGGTGCGGCTCAACGTTTCCGTCGTCGCGGCCAAGGGGGAGCGGCTGGAATCTGGCAGCTATGGGACCGGCGGACGGATCAGCTATGACGGCTTCCTGACCCCCGAAACCTGGCGCGGCGCCGTCGACGAGGCCCTCCGCCAGGCCCTGGTGAACCTTGAATCCGTGCCCGCGCCGGCGGGCGAAATGGCGGTCGTCCTCGGCCCCGGCTGGCCAGGTATCCTGCTCCACGAGGCCATCGGCCATGGCCTCGAGGGGGATTTCAACCGCAAGAAGACGTCAGCGTTTTCCGGCCTCATGGGACAGCGGATCGCGTCTCCCGGCGTCACCGTGGTCGACGACGGCACCATCGACGACCGCCGTGGATCGTTGAGCGTCGACGACGAGGGCACCCCCGGCCAGTACACGCCCCTGATCGAGGACGGGATCCTCACCGGCTACATCCAGGACCGCATGAACGCCCGCCTCATGGGCGCCGGCTCCACCGGCAACGGGCGCCGGCAGAGCTACGCCCACGTCCCCATCCCGCGCATGACCAACACCTACATGCTGGCCGGTCCCGACGATCCCGAAGAAATCCTGCGCTCGGTGAAGAACGGTCTATACGCCGTCACCTTCGGCGGCGGCCAGGTGGATATCACCTCGGGCAATTTCGTGTTCACGTGCACCGAAGCTTATAGGATCGAGGACGGCAAGGTCGGAGCCCCGGTCAAGGGCGCCACCCTCATCGGCAGTGGCCCGGAGGTGTTGACCAAGGTCTCCATGATCGGTTCCGACATGGAACTGGACCCGGGCATCGGCACCTGTGGCAAGGATGGCCAGGGCGTCCCCGTCGGCGTCGGCCAGCCGACCATCAAGATCGATGGCCTCACCGTCGGCGGCACCGCCGTTTAGCAGCAACCGGGGAAATCAGTAGGCGTATTCCCGGAACACGGGGTCGACGCTGCCGCGCCAGCGCCGCTCGTAGGCGGCGAGAAGGTCCTCGGCCGGGGTCAGGCCCGATTCGGCGATCTGGAACAGGGTATTCAAGAAGTGGGTTTCGTCGCGCCCGAGGCCGTCGAGCCGCGCCCGGCGGAGCAGACCTTCATGGGCGATCTCCAGGACATCCAGGGCCAATTCGCCGACGGTGGTATTGCGGAACGGCGTGTTCAGCGCCAGCCTCGGCACGTCCCGGCGCAGGGTCTCGTGTTCTTCCGCCGTCCAGTCCTTGACCAGTTCCCAGGCGGCATCCAGGGCCGTCGTGTCGTACAGCAACCCGACCCAGAAGGCAGGGAGCGCGCACAGCCGCGCCCACGGGCCGCCGTCGGCACCCCGCATTTCCAAGTACTTCTTCAGCCGCACCTCGGGAAAGGCGGTGGTCAGGTGGTCTTCCCAGTCGTGCATGGTCGGGCGTTCGCCCGGCAGCCCCGGCAGCTTGCCCTCCATAAAGTCGCGGAAAGACTGGCCGGCGACATCGATGTACGTGCCGTCGCGGCCGACGAAATACATCGGCACGTCGAGGATGTAGTCGACGTAGCGCTCGAACCCGAAACCATCCTCGAAGACGAAGGGCAGGGTCCCGCAGCGGTCGGGATCGGTGTCGGTCCATATATGGCTGCGGTAGCTGAGATAGCCGTTGGGCTTGCCTTCCTTGAACGGCGAGTTGGCCCACAGCGCCGTGGCGATGGGTTGGAGCGCCAGCGAGACCCGGAACATGCGCACCATGGCGGCTTCGGTGTCGAAGTCCAGGTTCACCTGCACCGTGCACGTGGCCTGCATCATCTGCAGTCCCATGGTGCCCCGCGTCGGCATGTACCGGCGCATGATGCCGTAACGCGCCTTGGGCATCCACGGCATCTCCACTGCAGGCCATTTGGGTTGGTAACCCAGACCCAGAAACGCGATGTTCATCTCGCTGGCCAGGGCCTTGACCTGCGCCAGATGTTCCGTGACCTCGTTGCAGGTCTGATGGATGGTCTCCAGCGGCGCCCCCGACAGTTCGATCTGTCCCGCCGGCTCCAGGGTGATGGAACTGAAATTGGGCTTGCTCAGGGCGATGGGAGTGCCGTTCTCGAGGACCGGCTGCCAATCGAACTGGGTCAGGCCCTCCAGCAGGGCGCGGACCCCTTGCGGGCCCTCGTAATCCAGCGGCCTCAGGTCCTCCAGCCGATAGGCGAACTTCTCGTGCTCGGTGCCGATGCGCCAGTCGTCGGGCGGCTTGCATCCGCTCTCCATGTACTCGACCAGGGTCCGGGTGTCGGTGATGGCTTCGCCATTGCTGGCGGACGTAACGTGCATCGGGGTTCTTCCAGGGTTTGTGATCAACGCCCAAGAATTCGGAAAGAACGGGTACGCCACGTTCCCGCCGGCGCGTAAAGGCGCGGTCTCGGCCTCGGCGTAACAAAGGCCAGTTTTCACACCGCGTCAAGGTTGGAAGTATGGCAGACACCTCTCCGATTGCCTGCCATGCCATGGATAGCGTATTAATTTCCACTATGGGGGATATAGCCGAGACCGCTGCCAGCGATATCCCGGCCGGGACATGGGTCGACCGGCTTGCGCCCGAAGCGCTACGCCCCTACCTGCGCCTGGCGCGGATCGATCGTCCCATCGGCACCTGGCTGTTGCTGATACCGTGTTGGTGGAGCGCCGCACTGGCGACGCCCTCCTGGCCGGACGTCTGGCTGTTGGTGTTGTTCGCCATTGGCGCCCTGGTCATGCGTGGCGCCGGCTGCACGATCAACGACATCGTCGACCGCGAGTACGACGCCCGCGTTGCCCGCACCGCCACCCGCCCCATCGCCTCCGGTGCGGTGAGCGTGCCCCAGGCTTTCATGTTCCTGGGCCTGCAGCTTCTCATCGGGCTTGCCGTCCTGGCCCAGTGCAGCACTTTCACCTTGATCGTCGGGATAAGCTCCATGGTCCTGATCCCGATCTATCCGTTCATGAAGCGCTTCACTTTTTGGCCGCAGATATTTCTCGGCATCGTCTTCAATTGGGGGGCGTTTCTGGGCTGGGCGGCGGTCCGGGGCGATCTCGGCCCTCCGGCTTTGATCCTTTATGCCGCCTGCGTTTTCTGGACCCTGGGCTACGACACTATCTACGCCCACCAGGACAAGGCCGACGATGCCCGTATTGGTCTCAAATCGACCGCCCTGCGCCTGGCCGACAATACCCGGCCCTGGCTGTTCGGTTTTTACGGGGCGACCGTCGTCCTGCTGGCCTTTGCCGGTTACCTGGCCGGCCTCGCCTGGCCCTACTTTGCCGTCCTCGCCATCGCCGCCGCCCAATTGGGGTGGCAGGCCCTTCGGGTCGACATCGACGATCCCAAGGACTGCCTGGCCAAGTTCAAGTCCAACAGGCAGTTCGGGTGGATCGTCCTCGCCGGCATCATCGCCGGACAGGTGGCGGGCTGATCAAGTCGGCGCCGGTTGTTCCTTTTCCCGGGCGTGGCAAGGCGGCGGTTCACGCCCGGCGAGGATGTAGGTCCAGATATCGACGATGCGCGACCCCGACTCGGTCTGACAATGGATGGGCTCCGACGTCCCGGGATCGTACTGGGTAGTCAGTATGACGCTGAAAAGCATCAGCCAGACCACTGCCACCAGGGCGACGTAGTACCGGCCCAGGGGATGCCGGGAAGGCGGTTGCCGGTAGCGGCCGATGTCCATCCGCGCGCTGACGACCTCGCCCCTGTCCCGGCGCAGCAGGACCTCGCGCCCCAGGTGGCGGACCCACGCCGGCACTTCCTGGTGAAACATGTACCGGACGAAAATGCGCTCCAGGGCCTTTTTTTCGGCCTCGCCTCCGAACCACTGGTGGAAAGCCAGGTGGAAGAAGTCATACTCGCGCACACCCAAGGCCGCCGCCGCGTCCGTCACGATCCGGCAGTCCGTGGCCCCCGGTTTGTCGACCGAGCGCATGGCGGGTCCTCCCGTTCCAGCTACCCGAGCCCGATAAGTGTACCGCCAGTGGAGGGAATCCTCAAACTGCGATGCGGACGAACCCGTCGCCGGCGAAGGGGTGCCCGTCGGCGCTCAGGGTTTCGGTGCGGGTGCGCCGGACGTCGACGTCGTCGATGTTCTCGGCGATGAACCGGTCCAGGGGCCGGTCGGGCGCCAGTTGGTCGCGCGCCCGTGCCTGCACCTGTTCCTGGTTGAGCGACGGCCACGATCGCCCCACCGCCTCCATTGCCGCGAGGGCGATCGGTGCGCCGTCGGCCGTCAGGCAGCCCCGGCGGCTGACGTAGGCGAAAGCGCCGTCCAGCATGTCGCCGTCCACCAGGGTCAGGGCGATGTCCTCGAGATGGCCGAAATCGTAGTTCATGCCGACGGCCTCGGTCTCGTGCATGCGCCGCAACTGGATCGGTGTCAGCCAGGTAACGGACAGGCCGACGGTGGTTCCGGGCGACCGCTGAAGGGTTGCCGGAATCGCTCCGTAGCTCGAGAAGTGGGCCGAATAGACGACGTCGAAACCCTCCAGCCAGGCCCGCGTTACCAGGATGGCGTCACCGTCCCATCCGGCAAATTTGCGCGCCAGTTGGTCGGGCGATTGATTGGACCCGCAGGCCAGCACCGGCCGGCGCCCGGACAGGTCCGGCAGCGGTGTGCCCCTGGGCAACTCCTGGCAGGAGCCGCCGACCAGTAGGTAGGAATTATCCGGTATCCGGTAGGGATAGGTCTTGGCCCGCTCGAGTGGGTGTGCGTCCATGGCGTCAGGGGTCAACGTATTGTTCGACGGCGACGTCGTCGATCTGAGCCGGTTCGAGGAACTTCTCGGCGTATTCCTTGTAGATGCCCGAGGCGAGGAACAGCTCGAACAGGTCGCCGTCGATGTGCTGGTTTTCCTTCATGGCGTGCATGATGCGGACGCTTTCGCTCAGCTTCTTCGCCTTCTTGTAGGGGCGGTCGGTGGCGGTCAGGGCCTCGAAGATGTCGGCGATGGCCATGATCCGTGCCGGGATCGACATGTCCTCCGTGCGAAGCCCCCTGGGGTAACCCGTGCCGTCCATTTTTTCGTGGTGGCCGCAGGCGAATTCGGGCACCCGTTGAAGGTGCTTGGGGAACGGCAGGCGCTCGAGCATGACGATGGTCTGCACGATATGATCGTTGATCTTGAAGCGCTCCTCCTCGGTCAGGGTCCCCTTGCTGATGCACAGGTTGTAGATTTCCCCGAGATTGTATTCGTGCTCCGGCACAACGAGCTTGAAACCGCCGGCGTCGTGACCGGCGTCGATGGTCGTCGTGTCTCGGTGGATGATGTGTTCCCCCTTGTCGCTGAGCAGGGTTTCCTCGACGGGCAAGGTTGGCGTAGGCGAGCGGTCCTTGCGTAACCGTTCCGCCGGTCCCACGCCCAGGCGGTCGTCCAGGGTTCTGGCCCATGTGATCTCGGCGATACGCTTGACCCTCTCCTCCTTGGCGGGGGCCATGGCCTCGCTGCCGATATTGCATTCGGCGATGAAGGCGAAGTCGTCGTCCAGCTCGGCGAGCTTTTCCTCCAGGTCCCGGCGCAGGGTCTCGGCGTCGCCGCCGTCGAGAAGCGCCTTCAGGTAGCCGATCACGGCGTCGCGCTTGACCAGTTCGAACCGGGTGCGGATTTCATGGATACGGTCGTAGAGGGTCTCCAGCTTGGTTGCCTTGTCGACCACGTACTCGGGCGTCGTCACCTTGCCGCAATCGTGCAGCCACGAGGCGATATGAAGCTCGTACCATTCGGCCGCCGTCAGATCGAAGTCCGCGAACGGCGTGTCGGCCGACCGGCAGGCCGCCTCGGCCAGCATCCGGGTCAGTTCCGGCACCCGCTGGCAATGGCCCCCCGTATAGGGTGATTTTGCGTCGATGGCCGAGGCGATCAGGCGGATGAAGGAATCCAGAAGTGTCCGCTGCGCGCTCAGCAGCCGTTCGTTGTCCAGGGCCACCGCCGCCTGCGACGCCAGGGCCTCGACGAAGGGCTGGATTTCAGAAGCGAAGGGGATGACCTCGCCGGTCTCCCGGTCCTGGGCATTAAGCAGTTGAAGGACCCCGATGACGTCCCCTTCGTGGTTCTTGAGCGGTACCGTCAGGAACGACTTGGATCGGTATCCGGTCCCCTCGTCGAATTTCTTCGGCCCCGAGAAATCAAATTCCTCGGCGACGTAGGCATCGGGGATATTGACCGACTCGCCGGTCAACGCCGCGTGCGACGCAATGTTCTTGTGGTTGGCCTTGCCCGTTTCGGCGTCGTAGATGCGCACCGGCGGGAACGGGATCGCCTCGCCCGTGGTTCCGCCCTTGGCCAGGTTCAGCGAGTCCGTCCGCATGATTTCGAACTTCAGGCAGTCGTCCTCGGTGCGCAGATAAAGCGTCCCGCCGTCGGCATTGCACATGTCCTTGGCTTCCAGAAGGATCGTTTCCATGAGGCGGTCGTGATCCCGTTCCGCCGACAAGGAAATGCCGATCTCGATCAGCCGCCGGAAGCGCTCGGCGGTATCGTCCCCTGGTGTCGTGTGGGCCGTGTCGGTCATGCCTCGGGCGCCTCTCGGCGATCCCGTTCCCCTCTGGCTGAATTTTCGTGATGCCGGCGCCCTTGCCGTCGATGCCGGCGCTTGAAGCGAAAACTATCGGTGTTTTTGCCCGAACACAACCAATGCCGCGCCCCTTTCGATGGTTCGCCGTGGGCAGGATCGGCTATGGTGCCGGAAACGAGGGAGGGTGTGATGGGCCAGAACTCAGACAAAACCGGCGCCGACGATCTCGCCCGGGCGCTGTGGCAGTGCCGCCGGGCGGGCGGTGTCATTTCGCGCGCCACCGCCGCTGGTCTGGCCACCGTCGAGGCCGCCTACGCCGTCCAGCGCCGGATATCATCCCTGGCGGGACTGCCGCGCGCCGGCTGGAAGGTCGGGGTGACCAGCGTCGCGGCGCAGCGCCTGTTGGGCACCGAAACCCCGGCGACGGCGCCGCTGTTCGTGGATTACTGTCATAAGAGCCCGGCCGTGGTCGCCGTGTTCACCGGCCAGGACGCCAGCGTCGAAAGCGAATTCGCCTTTCGCTTTGCCGACGATCTGCCGCCCCGCGAGGCGGCCTACGGTCGTGACGAGGTGTTGGCCGCGGTTGCCACCGTGTGCCCGGCGATCGAGGTCGTTGGCTGCCGGTTCGAGGGCGGCTTCGATGATCTCGGCGCCATTCGCCTTGTCGCCGACACGGTCGCCAACACCGCCTGGGTGAGAGGGCCCGAGCACCCGGACTGGCGGCGGATGGATATCAAGGGCCA
>JAJFIG010000370.1 GCA_021775195.1 Rhodospirillales bacterium
GGCCAGCGAAGAGGACATCGTCGCCGCCGCCCGCCACGCCGCCGCCGACGATTTCATCCGCGAACTTCCCCAGGGTTACGACACCCTGGTCGGCGAACAGGGAGTGAAGCTGTCGGGCGGCCAACGCCAACGCCTCGCCATCGCCCGGGCGATGCTCAAGAACGCGCCGATCCTGCTGCTCGACGAGGCAACCTCGGCGCTGGACACGACGTCGGAGCGCCAAGTGCAGGCGGCCCTGAACGAGCTCATGCGCGGACGCACGACCCTGGTCATCGCGCACCGGCTTTCGACGGTGGTGGACGCCGACGTGATCTATGTCATCGACCAGGGCAAGGTCGTGGAGTCCGGCACCCACGCCGAGCTCCTGGCCCGCAACAATGCCTACGCCCGCCTCCATGCCATGCAGTTCGCCGAGGAAACGGGGCCCCCGGAAGCCGCGGCGGTGGTGCAGGCCTGACGGTCCCCGGCCGGTGAAGCCCTTCAAGCGAGCCCTGAGCAACGAGGCCGTGCGGCGGTTCCTGTGCCGTCTGGGCGCCCTCTACATCCGCCTCGTCCACACGACCGGCACATGGACAATCGTGCGCGGCCATATCCCGCGGCGTTTCTGGGACGAGGGAAAACCTTTCATTCTCTGCTTCTGGCATGGCAGATTGTTGATGATGCCCTATTGCTGGGATCGCAACGCCGACATCCACATGCTGATCTCTCAACACCGGGACGGACAGATCATCGCCAACACCGTCAGCCACTTCGGTATCCAGACGGTTGCGGGCTCGTCGACCCGGGGCGGGGCGGCGGCCATGCGCGCCATGCTCAAGGTCCTGAAAGCCGGCGCCTATGTGGGGATCACACCTGACGGGCCGCGTGGGCCGCGCATGCGGGCGTCCGACGGCATCATTGGTGTCGCGCGTCTGGCGGGAGTCCCCATCATTCCCGCCGCTTACGGTATCAACCGGCGTTCGGTGCTGTCGTCCTGGGACCGGTTCATCGTCGCCTGGCCCTTCGGCCGGGGGGTCATGGTCTGGGGCGAACCGATCGAGGTCCCCCGGGACGTCGACGAGGAATCCTCGGAAGCGGCCCGCCTGCGGGTGGAGGAGGCGCTCAACGCCGTTACCCGGGAGGCCGACGATCTTTGCGGCATGATTCCCATCGAACCCGCACAGCTGAGCGAAGAGGCAACACCATGATGCTACCCTTCTACCGGGTCGTCACGGCGGCGGGCGTGCCCCTGATCCGACTTTACCTGGCTTATCGAATGGTCACCGGGAAGGAGGACCGCGGACGCTTCAATGAACGCCTGGGCCGTGCCGACCGCCCCCGTCCCGCCGGCCCGCTGGCCTGGGTGCATGCCGCCAGCGTCGGTGAATCTCTTTCCATGCTGCCCCTGATCGAGCGCCTGCGCGGCCAGCGCCCGGACCTGAACGTGCTGGTGACCACGGGGACGAAGACATCAGCGGGACTTTTGGCCGAACGCCTACCGGAGGGAACCTTCCACCAGTACGTACCCGTCGACCGCCTGGCCTACGTACAGCGGTTTCTCGATCATTGGCGCCCGAACCTGGTGCTGTGGGCGGAATCCGAGTTCTGGCCCAACCTGCTCAGCGAGGTCGAGGCCTGGGGCATTCCCATGGTCCTGGTCAACGGCCGGGTCTCGGCCCGTTCGTTCGCCGGCTGGAGGCGCCACAAAGCCCTTATTTCCAGGCTCCTGGCCGGGTTCGACCTGTGCCTGGGGCAAACCGAAACGGACGTCGAACGCCTGCGCCTTCTGGGAGCGCCTCAGGTCAAGTCCCTGGGCAACCTCAAATACGCGGCACCGCCGCTGCCGTCGGATGGGACGGAGTTCGCCCGGCTGGACGCGGCCCTGGACGGCCGGCCCCGGTGGCTGGCGGCCAGCACCCACGGTGGCGAGGAGGCAATCGCCGGGCGGGTCCATCAGCGGCTGACCGACACCCACCCGGATCTGCTGACCCTGATCGTGCCGCGGCACCCGGACCGGGGAGGCCAGATCGCCGCTAGCCTTCGCGCCTCGGGCCTGACGGTGGCGTTGCGTTCGGCCGGCGAGGAGATCACCTCCGGGACGGCTGTCTACATCGCCGACACTCTTGGCGAACTGGGCCTCTTCTACCGGCTCTGCGACGTCGTCTTCATGGGCAAGTCACTAGTGCCCCTGGGCGGACAGAACCCGCTGGAGGCGGCGCGCCTGGACTGCGCCCTGATCCACGGACCCCACATGGGCAACTTCGAGGATATCGTCCGGCGCCTGAAGGATGCCGGCGCCTCGACGGAGGTGGCCGACGAGGCCGCCCTGGCCGCCACCCTGGGTCACCTTCTGGCCAGCGGAGAGGACCGCCGCCGCCAGGCCGCGGCGGCGCAGACGGTCGCCGCCGCCGAGGCCGGGGTTCTCGATGCCGTGGTTGGCGAACTTGCGCCGTACCTCGAGCAGATGAACACAGGCGCGAACCATGCGGGCACCTGACTTCTGGCACACCGGGAGATCGCGCCTGCTGCCAACGCTGCTCACCCCGGTTTCCTGGTTTCAAGGATTGGGGGTGCGGGTCCGCTTCGCCATGGCCCGGCCCTGGCGGGCACCGGTCCCTGTACTGTGCATCGGCAATCTGGTGGCGGGAGGTGCCGGCAAGACACCGGTGGCACTGAGCCTGGGCGGACGTTTGCTGGACCGCGGCCTCAAGGTCCATTACCTGGGCCGGGGCTACGGCGGCCGCCACCGCGGCCCGGTGCGCGTCGATGCGGAGCAGCACAAATCCACCGATGTTGGCGACGAAGCCCTGCTGCTGGCTCAATCGGCGCCGACCTGGGTTGCCCGCGACAGGGCCAAGGGCTGTCGGGCCGCCGTCGGCGCCGGCGCCGGCGCCATCGTCATGGACGACGGGTTACAGAACCCGTCGCTGGCCAAGGATGTCTCACTGCACGTGGTCGACGGCGGGTACGGGTTCGGCAACGGCCGCCTGATCCCGGCGGGACCGTTGCGCGAACCGGTGGCGGCCGGCCTCGGCCGCGCCGACTGCACTGTGCTGATGGGCGACGACACCGCCGGCCTGACCGGGGACGGGGGGCCGCTGACAGCGGCAATGCCGCCAACGCTGCGGGCCGTCATCGAACCCGGACCGGAAGCGGCAGGGTTGGCCGGCAAGCCGGTGGTCGCCTTCGCCGGCATCGCCCGGCCCGAGAAGTTCTTCCAGACGTTGCGCGACATTGGCTGCCAGGTGGTCGTCGAACGGGCCTTTTCCGACCATTACCCATACGAAACAGCGGATATCGAACGAATCCTCCGGGACGCCCGGGCGGCGGATGCGGTCCCGGTGACCACGGCTAAGGACATCGTCCGCCTGCCGGCGGCGGCGCGCGGCGACATCACGGTCTTGACAATCGCCGTGGTGTGGGAGGACGAAGGAGCCGTCGACGCAATCCTGGAGCCCCTGATCCGGCATGGCCGTTAGCCGTCTCTCCCCCGTCAGCCCCCTGCGGCGTTTCCTGATCTATCCACTGGAAGCGCTGGGGGCGCATATCGTCTTCGCCCTGGTGCGCCTGCTGCCGCTCGATACCGCGTCGGACCTGGGCGGGTGGCTGGGGCGCACCGTGGGGCCGCATCTCGGCATTTCGCGGCGGGCGCGGCGTAACCTGGAACGGGCGTTTCCTGAGAAAAGCGGTGCCGAGATCGAGGCCATCTGCCACGGCATGTGGGACAACCTGG
>JAJFIG010000038.1 GCA_021775195.1 Rhodospirillales bacterium
TGCCTTCATCGCCGCCATGAAGCCCGGTGCCATCCTCGTCAACACGGCCCGGGGCGGCCTGTTCAAGGATCTCGATGTTATCGAACGCGGGCTGCGTAGCGGCCAGATAGGAGGACTGGGCACCGATGTCCTGCCCCAGGAACCGCCGGTGGACCATTCCCTGATCCGTGCCTGGCGCGCCGCTGA
This sequence comes from Rhodospirillales bacterium, assembly GCA_021775195.1. Taxonomy (GTDB): domain Bacteria; phylum Pseudomonadota; class Alphaproteobacteria; order Rhodospirillales; family 2-02-FULL-58-16; genus JAJFIG01. Next base: position 187 of record JAJFIG010000038.1, read on the forward strand.
ACCCTGGGTACGCGGGCGTCTGGTAATCACCCCGCACACCGCCTACTACTCGGAATCGGCCCTCTACGACATGCGCTATAAGGCCGCCGAGACCATTGCTCTATACCTCCGCGACAATCAGCTTCGTCAACGCATCGTCTAGATACAAGAGAATCAATTCATGAAAAAAATAGCCATCTTGGGTGCCGGGTTCGTGGGCCGCAGTTGGTCCATCCTATTTGCCCGCGCCGGCCACCCGGTGTCCCTGTTCGACACCGTCGCCGACACTGCTGACGGAGCCCTCGCCATCATCGACGGCAGCTTGAATAGTCTGCACAGCCAAGGCCTCGTTGATGATCCCGCCGCTGTCAGGGGCCGCATCACCATCGCTGGCAGCCTCGCCGATGCCGTCGACGGTGCCGTTCACGTTCAGGAGTGTGTCAACGAGAAGCTCGAGGTCAAGCAGGCGGCCTTCCGTGACATCGACGCCGCTGCCGGCCCCGACGCCGCCATCGCCAGTTCGTCCTCGACCATGCCGGCGTCCGCCTACACCGAAGACCTGCCCGGCCGCCACCGCTGCCTTCTCGCTCATCCTCTCAATCCGCCCCACCTGGTGCCCCTGGTCGAGCTTTGCCCGGCCCCCTGGACCGACGCCGGGGTGGTCGATCGCACCCGCGACCTCATGGCGTCCATCGGCCAGGTTCCCATCACCATGACCAAGGAAGTGCCGGGCTTCATCGTCAACCGGCTCCAGGTGGCGCTCCTTAACGAGGCTTTCGCCCTGCTCGAGGACGACTGTATCTCGGCCGAGGACCTGGACAAGGCGATTACCGACGGGCTCGGTCTGCGTTGGTCCGTGGTTGGCCCCTTCGAGACCATCGACCTCAACGCCACCGGCGGCCTTGCCCACTACGTCGATATCTTCGCCGACGAGTACCACGACATGATCAAGGACAGGGGCGCCCCCCGGCGCTGGTCGGAAACCATTGTCGACCGCGCCAATGCCGCCATGCGCGCCCGCTGGCCTCTGTCCGGAATCCAGGACCGCCAGGCCGCCCGTGACCGCAAGCTGACCCGGTTGGCGGCGCTGCGAAGCGATACCCCAAAAGCCTAGTGTTGCAAATCATTCTGCACACATTTAGCTACCCGGTGAATGGGTGTGCCCCGGTTGTATCAGACCGGAACCACTCGGCAAATCGGTGAACCAAGGGTTTTTCCCTAATATTCGGTGCCAAATTCCGCTGTTTTCCGTCCTCTAGCGCAAAATTCCCCTTGCATATTCGTGTGGGGTGGGCCAATTGGGAGGCGATGGTTACACATTACTAAGGCGTATCCTGGTCATTGCGTTAACGCCCTGCCGAGTTACCCCCAAGATTTTGTGGAACCTTTACGCCCCGTGGCGCCGCGTGGAGCGGCGCGCGTTGAAGATGATTATTCGAAAGGAGTAGCAATGGCTACTGGATCAGTGAAGTGGTTCAACCCGACCAAGGGTTATGGATTTATTGAGCCCAACGATGGTTCCAAGGATTGCTTTGTCCATATCTCGGCGGTCGAGCGCGCCGGCCTGTCGAGCCTTCGCGAAGGCCAGAAGGTGGAATACGAACTCGTCCCCGGCCGCAACGGCAAGTCGTCGGCGGAAAATCTCGTCGTTCTCGACTGAACGACTTGACCTGTCGCGGTCGTGGTGCGGCTGACTTCCAAGGCTATCCCGCCTCCCCGGGTCATCCCGGGTCCGGCGGATATTTTCAGGGTTGCCCCGGGGGACGGGATGGTCGTCCCCCGGGGCTCCGTTGACATTCCCCGCGCTTGCGTCATGATTGGACGAACCTGAGTGGCACGTTTTCCGATGTGCCGCCATCGCCGTACTGACCGAAAGGGGAAAAATGGCCCGCAAACCTAACTACAAATTCGAGCGAATGGAACGCGACCGGGCAAAGGCCGCCAAGAAGGCCGCTCGCGCCGCCGCCAAGAAAGAAAAGTCCGAAGCCCAGAAGGCGGAAAAGTCCGAAGCTCTCGAGCCGACGGCAAACGGCGAGTAACCGAGCCCCACGGCCCTTTTCCATCATCTTTCACCCAGCCACTTTGCCGCCGCTTGCGGACAGTATCCTGATCCCGCCGGGAGGGAAGCCGGGGACCGGTCCGTCACCCTTGACGCTGGCGCCTGCCGGGGGTGCGGAAAAATCGTCCCCGAACCTTCGGACATTTCCCCCAAGTCCTTAAAAAATCACTATATAATAAATAAAGGGGTATGCTGGCACCGGCACCGGTGACGGTAGCCCGACGACGGACGGTTTTGGCGAAAGGAGACAGCCATGTCCATGCGAACGATCCTGGTACCGCTCGATGGTACGGAGGCGTCGAAATCAGCGCTGGAAACGGCCTTTGCCGTAGGTCGCGAGGTCGCCGCCCACGTCACCGTTCTGCATGTCCGCCCCGATCCCAAGGATGCCGTG
>JAJFIG010000371.1 GCA_021775195.1 Rhodospirillales bacterium
CCGTGGGCGGCGTCCATGTAGGATTTCAGGTCCTTCTCAAGGATGCCGATTGTGTTGGCCGGGTCATAGCCCTCCCGGGCCCAGGAAATATCGTCGAGATGATCGCCGTACCAGGTGGCGCCGGAGCTGGTCCGCATGACATCGAGCAGGGCGCCGCGGTCCAGACCCAGTGCCTCGGCGGCCTTGAGTGCCTTGCGGACGACGGCGACGGAGGTTGCCGCCACCAGGTTATTGAGCACCTTGCAGGTCATGCCGGTGCCGGCGGCGCCCAGATGGTGGATGTCTTTGCCCATGGCACGGAACAACGGCATCAGGGCGGCGACCTCCTCGTCATCGCCGCCGACCATGAAGGTGAGGGTGCCGTCCGCGGCCCGGTAGGGCGCCCCCGACATGGGTGCGTCGATTACGGTAGTCGATTCCGGCACGAGGGCGGCGACCCGGGCGACGGCCGCCGGCGACAGGGTCGAACAGATGATCAAGCGGTCCGGCGGGTTGGATCCGGTGAAAACTCCCTGGGCATCGAAGCACAGATCGAAAGTCTGACGGGCGTCCCGGACGACCGAGAGCACGGTGCCGGCGCGGGCGGCGAAGCGGGCCGGGTCAGGCTCCATGTGGGGGGCGAAATCAGTGAACTCGGCAAGGGGCCGGATGTCGAACCCCTGCACGTTGAAGCCGGCGGCGAGCAACCGGCGGGCCATGGGCAGGCCCATGGCCCCGCAGCCGGCGATGCCAAACGGTAAGGTCATGGGCAACCGCTCCCTTGATTAGTTGGGGCCCGAGGTCCGGCGCATTCCCGGACAGGTATCCTCAACGGGCCAGGTCGGACCTTCCCATGAGGAATTCGTCGACGGCGCGGGCGCACTGGCGGCCTTCGCGGATGGCCCAAACGACTAGGGACTGGCCGCGGCGCATGTCGCCGGCGGAAAAAATCTTCGACACAGAGGTCTGGTAGGAGTCGGTGTCGGCGTCGACGTTGCCACGGCCGTCGAGCGCCACGCCGATGTCGGCGAGCAATCCCTCGTGCACGGGATGGACGAATCCCATGGCAAGGAGAACCAGATCGGCCTTGATCTCGTCCTCGGTGTCCGGGACTTCGTGCATGGAAAAGCGGCCGTCGTCACCGGTCCGCCACTCGACGCGTACCGTCTGCATGGCGCTTACCCGCCCGCCGCTGCCCTGAAACGCCTTGGTGGTCAGGGCCCAGTCCCGTTCGCAGCCTTCCTGGTGCGACGACGAGGTGCGCAGCTTCATGGGCCAGTTGGGCCAGGTCAGGTCCTTGTTTTCCTTCTCCGGCGGCTTGGGCATGATCTCGATCTGGGTGACGCTCTCGGCCCCCTGACGCAGTGACGTGCCGACACAGTCGGATCCCGTGTCGCCGCCACCGATGACGACGACATGTTTGCCTTCGGCGGTGATGCTGACGTCGGGCGGGATGAATTTGCCTGATACCCGGCGGTTCTGCTGGATCAGGAAATCCATGGCGAAATGAACGCCGGCGAGGTCCCGTCCGGGAACGGGCAGGTCGCGGGGTTTCTCGGCGCCGCCGGCAAGGACGATGGCATCATAGCGGTCGAGTAGGCGCTCGATGGGGACGTTGACGCCGACGTGGCTGTTGGCGCGGAAATCGACCCCCTCTGCCTGCATCTGGGCGATGCGCCGGTCGATGAGGTGCTTTTCCATCTTGAAGTCGGGGATGCCGAAACGCAGCAGGCCACCCATGCGCGGGCTCTTGTCGAGGACAACGACGTCATGACCGGCGCGCGCCAGCTGCTGAGCGCAGGCCAGTCCCGATGGACCCGAGCCGACGACCGCGACACGCTTGCCGGAGCGATGTTCGGCTATCTCTGGCTCGACCCATCCTTCCCGCCAGGCGTGGTCGATGACCGAACGCTCGATGGACTTGATGGTCACCGGTGCGTCGACGATGTTCAGCGTGCACGACGCCTCGCAGGGAGCCGGACAGACCCGGCCGGTGAACTCCGGGAAGTTGTTGGTGGAATGCAGGACCGTCAGCGCCTCGCGCCACTTGCCCCTGTACACCAGGTCGTTCCAGTCGGGGATGATGTTGTTGACCGGGCATCCCTGATGGCAATAAGGGATGCCACAGTCCATACAGCGCGCGCCTTGCTGGCTGAGTTCCTCGTCGACCAGGGGGACAAGAAATTCGTGGTAGTGGGTGATGCGCTCCTCGACCGGTGCGTAACCCGGTTCGCGGGGGGATATTTCTAGAAATCCTGTGGGTTTACCCATGGCTCAGTTCCCGACCGTGATCCGGATGCCGGCACGTTCCGCCGTGCGGGCCTTGGTTTGCATCTCCTCAAGGGCGCGGCGGTAGTCCACGGGCATCACCTTGACGAACTTTGGTAGGTAGCTGTCCCAGTTCTCGAGGATTTCGCGGGCACGGGCGCTGCCGGTGTAGCGTTGGTGGTTCTCGATGAGGAGCTTCAGGCGCGCGGCGTCGTAGGTGGTCATGTCGCGCATGACATCGACCAGGCCGTGGGCCTCCAGATCACCACTCTGATGGGACACGGATTCGTGCAGCTTTTCCTCGTCGGCGACCGGTTCCAGATCCACCATGGCCATGTTGCACAGGCGTTCGAAGTCGCCGTCCTCATCGATGACGTAGGCGATGCCGCCGCTCATGCCGGCGGCGAAATTGCGCCCCGTGCGTCCGAGCACCACGACGACGCCCCCGGTCATATATTCGCAGCCGTGATCGCCGACGCCCTCGATGACTGCGACAGCGCCCGAGTTGCGCACGGCGAAGCGTTCGCCGGCAACGCCGCGGAAGTAGCATTCACCGCTGATGGCGCCGTAAAGGACGACGTTGCCGATGACGATGTTCTCCGAGGGCCGGAATTGGGATTCCTTGGGTGGGTAAATGATCAGGCGGCCGCCTGACAGGCCCTTGCCGGTGTAGTCGTTGGCGTCGCCTTCCAATTCCATGGTCACGCCATGGGCAAGGAAGGCGCCGAAGCTCTGGCCCGCGGTTCCCTTGGCCTTGATGTAAATGGTGTCGTCGGGCAGGCCGGTGTGTCCGTAAAGCTTGGCGACTTCGCCGGAAAGCATGGCGCCGACGGTACGGTTGGTGTTGCGCACCGGGACCTGTATCTGCACCGGGTTGGCGTTCTCGAGCGCCGGCCGGGCCTGATCGATGAGGGTGTGGTCGAGGGCGTGTTCAAGGCCGTGGTCCTGGGATTCGCAATGGTAGACGGCGACGTCCGGACCGGCATCGGGCATGGTCAGGATACGTGAGTAGTCGAGCCCCGTGGCTTTCCAGTGATCGATAGCCTTGCGCATGTCGAGTTTGTCGGAACGGCCGATCATCTCGTTGACGGTACGAAAACCGAGCTTGGCCATGATCCCACGCAGTTCCTCGGCGATGAAGAACAGGTAGTTGACGACGTGCTCGGGTTTGCCCTTGTAGCGCTCGCGCAGCACCGGATCCTGAGTGGCGATGCCGACGGGGCAGGTGTTCAGGTGGCACTTGCGCATCATGACGCAGCCGGTGGCGATGAGGGCTCCGGTGGCGAAACCGAACTCATCGGCTCCCAGCAGGGCGCCGATGGCGACGTCGCGGCCGGTGCGGAAACCGCCGTCCACCTGGACGGCGATGCGTCCGCGCAGCTTGTTAAGAACCAGGGTCTGATGGGTTTCGGCAATGCCGATCTCCCACGGCGAGCCGGCGTTGTAGATGGAGGTCAAGGGACTGGCGCCGGTGCCCCCTTCGTGGCCCGAGATCAGGACATGGTCAGCGTGGGCCTTGGAGACACCGGCGGCAACGGTACCGACGCCGACCTCGGACACCAGCTTGACGCTGATCCGTGCCTGGGGGTTGACGTTCTTGAGGTCGTGGATGAGCTGGGCCAGATCCTCGATGGAATAAATGTCGTGATGGGGCGGCGGCGAAATCAGGCCGACGCCTGGGGTCGAGTGGCGGACCTTGGCGATGATCTCGTCGACCTTGTGGCCGGGCAGCTGGCCGCCCTCTCCGGGCTTGGCACCCTGGGCCATCTTGATCTGAAGTTCGTCCGCGTTGACAAGGTACTCGGTGGTCACGCCGAAGCGGCCCGAGGCCACCTGCTTGATGGCCGAGCGCATAGAATCGCCGTTGGGCATTGTGACGAACCGCTCCGCCAGCTCGCCCCCCTCGCCGGTGTTGGACTTGCCGCCGATGCGGTTCATGGCGATGGCCAGGGTGGTGTGGGCCTCGTAGGAAATGGATCCGAATGACATGGCGCCGGTGACGAAACGCTTGACGATTTCGGACGCCGGTTCGACCTCGTCGAGGGACAGGGGCTTTTTGTTGACCTTGAACTCGAACAGACCGCGCAGGTTCTTCAGTTCCCTGTTCTGTTCGTTGATCAGGGTTGCGTAGGCGTCGTACTTGTCCTGGGCGTTGCCGCGCACCGCGTGCTGCAGGTTGGCGATTGTCTCGGAGGTCCAGATGTGGGTCTCGCCACGCAGACGGAAAGCCAGCTCGCCGCCGACGTCCAGGGCCTCGCGATAAATGGGCGCGTCACCGTAGGCGTCGCAGTGCCGACGGACGGTTTCCTCGGCGATCTGGTCGAGCCCGACGCCCTCGATCGACGTCGCTGTGCCTGTGAAATAGGTCTCGACGAAGTCGCTGGAAAGGCCGACGGCATCGAAGATCTGGGCGCCACAGTAGGATTGGTAGGTGGAGATGCCCATCTTCGACATCACCTTGAGGATACCCTTGTCGATGGCCTTGACGTAGCGCTCGTGGATATCCTTTTCAGTGATGCCCTCGGGCATGTCGGGCAACAGGGCGCTCAACGCGTCGAAGGCGAGATAAGGGTTGATCGCCTCGGCGCCGTAACCGGCGAGCAGGCAGAAATCGTGGACCCGCCGGGCCTCGCCGGTCTCGACCACGAGACCGACCTCGGTGCGCAGGCCCTCGCGGATCAGGTGATGATGGACGGCGCCGGTCGCCAGCAACGCGGGAACGGCGATATGATCGACGTCGATGGCCCGGTCCGACAGGATAATGATGTTGTCGCCTTCCTCCACCACCTCCTGAGCCTGATTGCAGATGCGCTCGATGGCGCCGGCCATGCCGGCGGCGCCTTGGTCGGCGGGATAGCAGATATCCAGCGAGAATGTGCGAAAGGCGCTGTCCACCTGGTCCTCGATGTGGCGGATCTTTTCCAGATCCACGTTGCTGAGGATCGGCTGGCGGACCTCGAGGCGCTTGTGGGAGCCGCCGGTATCGAGGTCAAGCAGGTTCGGCCTGGGCCCGATGAGCGAGACCAGGGACATCACCAGTTCTTCGCGGATGGGGTCGATGGGCGGGTTGGTGACCTGGGCGAAACACTGCTTGAAATAGTCGTAGAGCATCTTCGAGCGGTTCGAGAGCACCGCCGGCGGTATGTCGCGGCCCATGGAGCCGACCGGATCCAGGCCCGAAATGCCCATGGGTGCAAGGAAGAACTTAAGGTCCTCCTGGGTGTAGCCGAAGGCCTGCTGGCGGTCGAGCAGGGTCCTTGGGTTGGGTGGCATGGGCGCGACCTCGGCGGGCTGGTCCTCGAGCAGAATCTGGGTCTTGTCGAGCCACATCTGATAGGGCTTGGCGGCGGCGAGGTCGGCCTTGAGTTCATCATCGTCGATGATGCGTCCCTCCTCGAGGTCGATGAGGAACATCTTGCCCGGCTGCAGGCGCCACTTCTTGACGATCTTCTCCTCGGGGATGTCGAGGACGCCGACCTCGGAGGCCAACACGGCGATGTCGTCGTCGGTGACCACGTAGCGGGCCGGGCGCAGGCCGTTGCGGTCGAGGGTGGCGCCGATCTGGCGGCCATCGGTGAAGGCAATGGCGGCGGGCCCGTCCCAGGGCTCCATGAGGGCCGCGTGGTATTCGTAGAAGGCCCGGCGTTCCTCGTCCATGAGCGGATTGTCGAGCCAGGCCTCGGGGATCATCAGCATCATGGCGTGGGCGATGGAATAGCCGCCGGCGACCAGGAGCTCGAGGGCGTTGTCGAAGGTCGCCGAATCCGACTTGCCGTCGCCGATCAGGGGCCACAGCTTCTCAAGGTCGTCCCCGAGGACCTGGGAAGTCATGTTGTGGCGCCGGGCCATCATCCAGTTGATGTTGCCGCGAAGCGTGTTGATCTCGCCGTTGTGGCAGAGATAACGGAAGGGCTGGGCCAATTCCCAGGACGGGAAGGTGTTGGTGGAGAAGCGCTGGTGAACCAGAGCCAGCGCCGATTCCATGCGCTCGTCGTGGAGGTCCTTGAAATAGAGCGGCAGGCGCGTCGCCAGCACCATGCCC
>JAJFIG010000372.1 GCA_021775195.1 Rhodospirillales bacterium
TCGATCATCCGACAATGGTCAAGGACGGCTCCGGGTGGGGCAGCATGGCCGGTGTTTCGGCGGCCTTTCTCGCCAGGGACGGTTTTACCGGCGCCCCGGCGCTGACCGTCGAGATGCCGGACGTGGATGATCTGTGGCGCGACCTCGGCACCAACTGGCTGATCCTGGAGCAGTATTTCAAACCCCATCCGGTCTGCCGTTGGACCCAGCCCGCCATCGAGGCCACCCTTGCCCTGAAGCGGTCCCACGGGATCGACGGGGACGCCATCGAACATATCGAGGTGGTGACGTTTCACGAGGCTAGGCGGCTGGCCACGAGCCGCCCGACGAACACCGAGGAAGCGCAGTACAGCCTGCCGTTTCCGACCGCCGCCGCCGCCGTTCGCGCCAAGGTGGGGCCGGACGAGGTGGTGGGAGAAGCCTTGACGGACCCGGCAATCCTGCGCCTTTCGGATAGCATGGTGGTGAGCGAATTGGCGCGCTATAACGCCGAGTTCCCGGCCCGCCGCCTTGCCCATGTCTCCCTGGTCCTGAAGGACGGACGAACGTTGACTTCCGACACTACGGAAGCACGCGGCGACCCGGACGCGCATTTGCCGGATGCGGAGATCCGGTCCAAGTTTCACGCAATCGCCGACCCCAGGCTGGGCGGGGATCGCGCCGATGAAATCGAACGCTGCATAGACGGCTTGGATTTAAGTTGCGATTTTCAAAGCCTGGTACGGGTACTCTCGCCTCCCACCGGGGCCGAATAACGGCCCCCGGGATTCCGTCATCCAGCATGGACCATCGCGTCGACGGAACCCTGGCGCCGGGCCATGAACGACACGGCGGTTTCGACGGCGACGGCGGCGTCGCGGCAAAAGGCGTCGGCGCCGACATAGTCGCAAAATTCCGCGTTCAAGGGTGCGCCGCCGATGAGGACGATGCAGTCGCTTCGGATGCCCTTCTCCTTCATGGCCTCGACGACGATCTTCATATAGGCCATGGTCGTGGTCAGAAGGGCCGACATGCCGAGGATATCGGGATTGTGTTCCTCGATCGCCGCCAGGTAGTCCTCGATAGAATTGTTGACGCCTATATCGATGACCTCGAAACCGGCGCCCTCCATCATTATGGAGACCAAATTCTTGCCGATATCGTGGATGTCGCCCTTGACCGTGCCGATGACGAACTTGCCGACCTGGGGGGCGCCGCTTTCCGCCAGCAGGGGCTTGAGGATCGCCATGCCCGCCTTCATGGCGTTGGCGGACATCAGCACCTCGGGCACGAACAGGATGCCGTCGCGGAAATCGACGCCGACGATGCGCATGCCCTCGACCTGGGCCTCGGTCAGGACCCTGTAGGGCTCCCAGCCCCGGGCCAGCAGTATCCCGGTGCCCTCGAGGATCTCGTCGCCGAACCCCTCGTAGAGGTCGTCGTGCATCTGCTTGACCAGCTCGCCGTCGTCAAGGGCCGCCAGATCGATGTCGACTTCCGGCTCTTCGTCTCCGGCCATGGAAAAGGTCTCCCGAAAAAGGTCGCAACACGCTCAGGCTAGCTCAACCATAACCGCTTGCTGTCGCAACGAAGACATAGTTTTTCTGAAAGCCGACATCAGGCGTCCCCGTCACCAACGATTGGAAAATTAGCCTTATTGATCTCATAATCGTTCAAAATGATGGGGCAAAGCCCGGGATCAGCAAGGGAACCGGTCATCGCCGGACAAATTGACCATGGTTGACAGACAGGGCGACACGACGACAGGTCGGGTGTTTTTTGGAACGGCGATCATGGCCGTGGCGTTGCTGTGGCTGTTGCCGGGCACGGCCAAGGCCGGCGGGACAGAGTCCTCGGGCACTGGCTTCATCTCCGCGGTGACCGCCCAGATCGGCCAGGCAAGGGACGGTTCGGGCCGGGTCGCGGTCAGGGTCATCGACGCCGAGGGACAGGACGTCACCGCGGCGGTCCGGCGCCGGGATTACCTGGGATGGAGCCTGGAACGGGACGGCAAGGCGGTGGACGGGGCCGGGTACCTGCGGCCGGGGGCCTATTCATTGCGCCTCAGGTACGGGGACAGCGAGCTCCGGTCCCCCGTCAATGTCGCGCCAGGAAACCTGACGACGGTCACCATCCGCCCCGGCGTCGTCCGGGTTGTGCCGGGCCAACCACACAGGGCCCAGGATCCGGCAACGCTCATCTTCACGGCGGCACCGGACGAAATCAGCGAAGGAACCTTCGCCCGGCGCGGATGCGCCGTGGTCGGAGCCAACATCGCCATGATCCGGAAATTCCCGGCGGCCGGTCCCGGCGGCGAGATATTTCTTCCCCCCGGTCTTTACCGGATGATCACCGAATACGGCCGCCAGACTATGAACACGATCTGGGTGCGGCTGAGGCCGGGACGGGCGGTCTCGCTCATGCTCGGTGAAACGGGAGCGCACGGGAACCACGTCGCCCGGGCGCCGGTCTTCGCCGGTAAATGCTACTTCTGAGGCCGGGCTCTAATTCACACCCAGTTCGCGCAGGCGCTCTTTCGCCTTGGCGTTGCCGGCGGCGGCGGAGCGCCGGTAAAGGCGGACCGCCAGGGCGCGGTCCTTGGGCACGCCCTTGGCGCCGTTCTCGTAGGCCGCGGCGATGTTGTTCAGGTGATACCTGCCGTTCTTGTTGCCGGCGCGGATGAACCAGTTTTCGGCCTGGTCCCAGTCCTTGCGGACGCCGAGGCCGTGGGCATAAAGGAAGCCGACGTTGAACATGGCGTTGGTGTTGCCGAGGTTGGCCGACTGGCGGAACCATTTCATGGCCTCGGCGTTGTTGCGCGTCACCCCCAGTCCGTTGCGGTAGAGGAAACCGATGTTGTTGCGGGCCTCGGTGCTGCCCCGCTCCGACGCCTTCAGGTACCAGCGCATGGCCTCGGCGTAATCCGTCTTCACGGCCTGACCCAACTGGTGCATGCGGCCGATCTTGTTCATGGCCGAGACGTTATTTTTTTTCGCCGCTGACCGGTAAAGCCTGAGGGCCTCGGCGTAGTCCTTCTTGACCCCGCGCCCGCGGGAATACATCCGGCCCAGGCGATAGAGGCCGCTGCCGTGCTTTTGATCAGCCGCCTTGCGGTACCAGCGCAGGGCCTCGTTGTGGTCCTTCTTGACGCCCTCGCCGCGCTCGTACAGGCGCCCGACATTGACCTGGGCCCAGGCGACGCCCTTGTCGCCCGCCCGCCGGTACCAGGTGACGGCCTTGGCGGGGTCGCGGCGGGTCCCCCGGCCCTCCTCGAACATGTGGCCGAGATAGGCCATGGAGCCGGCGTGGCCGCGCCCGGCGAGGTCGGTGAACATCCGGAAGGCGCGCTCGCGGTCGACGGGGTGGTCACGGGCCTCGCCGAAATAGGCGCGGGCCGACTCGTAGCGCCGTTCCAGGGGATCGATGCGGGTCGTCGCCGAACCGGACGTGCTCGGTTTGCGTTCTCTCGCGGCGACGGAACCGCCGGCGGCGCGGAGGGCCTGCTCGAAGGACTCACGCTTGGAGCGGGAGACCATATCGAGCGGTGCCTTCCCCTTCTCGTTGCGCAGGCCCGGATCGGCCCCGGCGGCCAGCAGGGCCTTGAACGACTCGAGCTTTTTCTTCTTGGCGGCCATGTGGAGCGGCGTGTTGCCGCCCTTGCCGCGGCCATTGATGTCGACGCCGGCCTTGGCGAGATCGGGGATGATCTCGGCGAACCCGTCCATGGCAACCAAATGGATCAGATTGAATGGAAATCCCGGCGGCACGTACCCGGCGTCGGCGCCGTTGGCGAGCATGAACCGGATCAGGTCGACATCACGTTTTTCGAAGATGCGGAGAAACGGCGTGATCTTGTCCTTGCCGGGGGTGTTGGGCGAGGCGCCGTTCTCGACCAGCAGTTTCGCCATGGCGCTATACCCTTCGCGGGTCGCCAGGCTCAGCACCGGCTCGTCGTAATTTTCGACGAAAAAATTCGCGTCGGCGCCGAGGGCAAGAAGCGAGGTGGCAAGCGCCACGTTGTTGTCGCCCACCATATCGGACAAAAGCTCGTTGACCTTGGCCTGTGCCTTCTTCTTGGTGGACTCGGGATTGGCGAGCGCACGTTGCCTTTCGAGGTGATCCTTTACCGGCCGGCCCTTCGCCCTGGCCTCCTCGAGTCTTACGGTCGCGATGTCGGCGGCGGTTTGCCCCCGGGCGTTGCGCACCCCTGAATCGGCGCCGGCATAAAGCAATAGGTAGAGATCTCCAAAACCTTCCGCCGTCAGCATCAACGGCGTCATGCCGATAAGATCCGGTTCCATCTTGGCGCTCTTGGGAATCTGGGCATTCACGTTTGCGCCGGCGCCGAGAAGGTAGATGAACATGTTACGGTTGCCCGCAATCTTGAAGGCAGCGGCGATGAGCGGGGTGATTCCCGTCGACGACACGTAATCGATGGAAAGGCCGGCCTCGACAAAGGCGTTGACGACGTCGATGTGTCCACTCTGCACGGCATAGGTCAACGCGTTTTCGCCATGGGCATTTTCCGCATAGGGGTCGGCACCGCGCGCGATCAGCAGCTTGACCGTTCCCGCATGGCCTCGGTCGGCCGCAACGAACAGGGCCGTTACCCGTGAGAACTGACTTCCGTATTCGCCACCCCGGTAGTCGATGACGGCACCGGCGTCGAGCAGAGCTTCGATGGCCCGGTTGGATCCGCGAGCCGCCGCGACTTTGAGCGCCGTCTGCCCACGCTGGGGCGATTCCAGGTTGGGATTGGCGCCTGCCTCAAGCAGTACCTTCACAACGCCGTCGTGGCCTTCGCGCGCCGCGATGGCCAGTGGAAACGCCGTGGTCTCGTCGGCGGCGTTGACGTTGGCGCCGGCGGCGATGGCGCGGCGGGCCGCATCGACGTCGCCGCCTTGGGCCGCCTTCATCAGGCGTTCCTCCCGGGGGCCGAAGCCGGTGTCCGGGCGAACGATCTTGTCTATTGCCTCGACCTTGGCGGAAACGTCGACGGGGTTGGCGGAGACGATGACCGCCGTCATCAGGGGCTCGGCCTCGCCCGTCGCCTCCTTGACGGTCGCCTTCACCGTTGGGTGCTTGACCTCGCTGACCGTCCACTGGCCGACATCGAGGGATCCGAGGTCGGGGTCCTCGAGGGTGACGGTGACGGGATCGCCCGGTTGCGGCGCCAGGGAGCCGGCGACGCGGATGGTGATGGTGTCGCCGGCGACGTCCTTGACCTGGCCCTTGATCTCGGCGCCGTGGGCGCCGGCGGTGAAGGCGAGGACGAAGACCATCGCCAGGGAGCCGAAGAACCGCCGCGCCGGGGCGGCCCGGTCCCTTCCGCTCGTCACGCAGGCTCCAACCTTGGTCATGGTCCTCTCCGTTTGGTTGGCGTTGGCCGGCCGGTCAGCACATGCCCAGGATGCAGGGCGGGCCCGGCATTTGGACATCGGGGCACTCGTAACCGCGCTGACGCAGTTCATTGCAGGACAGGTACTGCCATTCCGCCGGGATCTGGCTCGCCGGCTTCCGGCCCGAGGCGGTGCCGCCGCCGCCCCGTCCCGTCCCGCCGCTGGTCCCACCACCCTGGCGCCCACCGCCGCCGGCAGGGGCCATGCCCATGGTCCGCAGGTGGCGGTCGACGTTGAACTGCGTGTGTTGTCCACGCGCCGCGGCGGCGTTGTAGGGCGCGAGCACCCGTGTCATCTCGAAATAATCGCAGCCAATGTCGCCCGCCTGCCGTTGCGCCATGAGTGCATCAAACTGGTTGCCGCGCTGCGATTCCACCATGATCTGGCGGTAAAGGGCGGGGCACTGCTGTCGCAGCATGGCTTGGCGCTGGGCCTCGGCCTGGCGTTGTTGCTGG
>JAJFIG010000373.1 GCA_021775195.1 Rhodospirillales bacterium
TGTCTGAAACGGAAATCAAGGGGATCGAGGCCTGCGTGTTCGACGCCTACGGCACGCTGTTCGATTTCAACAACGCGGCGTCGCGCTGCAAGGACGACCTGGACGGCAAGTGGGAGCAGTTCTCGGCCCTGTGGCGGACCAAGCAGATGGAATACACGTGGCTCAGGAGCCTGATGGGCGATTACCACGTGGACTTCTGGGAGGTCACCGGCGCCGGCCTGGATTTCGCCCTGGGTTCGCTGGGTTTCAACGACCCGGCGCTGCGCAAGCGCCTGATGAACCTCTACCTGGAGCTCGAGACCTTCCCCGAGGTCAAGGACATGCTGAAGCAGCTCAAGGACGCCGGCATGAAAACGGCGATCCTGTCGAACGGTTCGCCCTCGATGCTGGAGGCGGCGGCCAAGAACGCCGGCATCGACGACCTGCTGGACGCGCTGCTGTCGGTGGAATCGGTGGGGGTCTACAAGCCCCATCCGTCGGTCTACAAGCTCACCGTCGATTGGGCCGGATCGGCGGCGGAAACCATCTGCTACCAGTCGTCCAATTCCTGGGACGCCTATTGCTCGGCGGCCTACGGCTACCAGGTGGTGTGGATCAACCGCTACCGCCAGCGTCCCGAGGGGCTGCCCGGGGACCTGCGCAAGGAAATCCACACCCTGGCCGACCTGCCGGCGCTGGTCGGAGCCTAACGGAGGAAGGAATTCAGCCGTGGTCGCCATGACCCACCGGGAACGGGTTCTCGCCGCCCTCAACCACGAGGAGACGGACCGGGTGCCGATCGATTTCGGCGGCACCTATACGACGACCATCTACTACGCGGCGTATGAGCGGCTGAAAACCCATCTCGGGGTCGACCACGCGACCAACATCTATTCCAAGACCCGCCGCCTCGCCATCCCCGACGAGGCGGTGCTGCAACGCTTCGACGTCGATACCCGGTTCCTCGGGCTCGGCGGCTACGAGGGGGAGCAGCGGGAACTGGACGAGGACAACTACCTGGACGAATGGGGGACCACCTGGCGCAAGGCCGAGGACGGGCATTACCTCTACGTCGACGGGCCGTTCTTCGGCGAGAAGAAACCCGACACCGAGGCGCTGCTGAAGGGCGACTGGCCCGACCCCGACAATCCCGGATACTACCGCGGCCTGGCCGAGCGAGCGGCGGCCCTGCGCCGGGACAGCGACTGCGCCATCATCCTCAACATGCCCATCGGGGTCATCCACCAGGGCCAGTTCATGCGCGGGTTCGGGGACTGGCTCAAGGACCTGTACAAGAACCGGGAATTCTCGGAAACCCTGATGGACGTGATCGCCGAGCGCTGGATCAGGGTCGCCGAGAACGCCCTGGATCTGGTCGACGGCAACGTCGACATCGTCTTCTTCGGCGACGACCTGGGCTCGCAGTTGGCGCCGATGTTCAATCCCGACATCTACCGCGATCTGATCAAGCCCCGGCACGAACGCATGATCGCCGCGGTCAAGGCGCGGGCCGAGGTCAAGGTGCTGTACCACAGCTGCGGCGCCATCGCGCCGCTGATCGGCGACCTCATCGACATCGGCGTCGATGCCCTCAACCCGGTGCAGGTGACGGCGAACGACATGGAGCCCAGGTCGCTGAAGGAACGGTTCGGCGAGCGCATCGCCTTCTGGGGCGGCATCAATACCCAGGAGGTCCTGCCCTTCGGCACCCCGGACGAGGTCCGGACCGAGGTCCGCCGGGTCATCGACTGCCTGGGACCCGGGGGCGGCTTCGTGCTCAACAGCGTGCACAACATCCAGAACGACGTCTCGGTGGAGAACATCGTCGCCATGTTCGACGAGGCGCGGGCGTACGCATAAAGGAGCGCGTAATCCCCGATTGCCCAGGGCCGCCGGTGCGCAGCCTTTACATTCCGAAAATACATCATTAACATATCGTAGATATATCAGAGGTTTGCCTTCAAGGGGGTAGGAAACCGATGAAGACCTACGCGGGGTCGCGGACCATCGACGGCATCAAGGTTACGGTCGACGGCCAAGCCCTGGACGAGCGCTACGATCTGAAACGGTTCACTACCAGCGGGTTCGAATGGACCTACGAGGGCTATGAACCGGCGCAACTGGCCCTGGCCCTGCTTGCCGATCACCTGGGCGACGATCAGCGGGCGGTGGCGCTCTGCGACAGCTTCATGCGGCGCGTCGTCAGCGACCTGGACAATGACTGGACGCTGACGGGCGCCGACATCGACAAGGTGCTGGGAGAACTGGAGAGCGTATAGGAACCAACATTCGATCACTGCCGCCACCGGAAGTCCCGCCCGCGGCGGCACAAGGCCCAGGTCTTATAGGGTGGACTTGGAAGGGGATCGACGACGGCGGGGCAGGAAACGACATCGAACCAATCAGGGAGAGTCTTATGAGCATGCTACGGAAATTTACGACGATCGGCGCCGCAGGGGTGATGGCGCTGGTCCTTGCCCTGCCGAGCCAGGCCTTCGCCGCCAAATGGAAGATGGCGACGAGCTGGGGCGGCGGCCCGCTGATGGAAATCGGCGCCAAGGCTTTCGCTGCCAAGGTTAAGTTCCTGACCGACGGCCGGGTCGACATCCAGGTCTTCCCCTCGGGTACCCTGTCCAAGGGCCTCGAGGTGCGCAGCGCCGTTGCCAAGGGTGTCGCCGAGGTCGGCCACACCTGGCCCGGCTACGACTGGGGCAAGGACAAGACCACGGTGCTGTTCGGCGGCTACGCCGGCTCCATGGATTCCGAGCGCATGCTGCACTGGATTTACGAGGGTGGCGGGCTGGAGATGTGGCGCCAGTTCAACGAAGAGAAATTCGGCCTCATCTCCTTCCCCATGTTCATCCGCACGGCGGAGGCCTTCCTGCACTCGCGCAAGCCGGTGAAGACCCTTGCCGATCTCAACGGCCTCAAGTTCCGCACCGCCGGTGCCTGGCTGGCGATCTCCAAGGACCTGGGAGCGGCGCCGGTGACCATGCCCGGCGGTGAGGTCTATGCGTCCCTGGAGCGCGGCGCCATCGACGCCACCGAGTGGGGGACCCTTTACGAGAACAAGTCGACGGGCTTTCACAAGATCGCCAAGTACGTGATCATTCCCGGCATTCATCAGCCGGTGGCGCCCTTCGAGGTGGTGATCAACAAGAAGGCCTTTGCATCGCTGTCCGACCGCGACAAGAAGCTGGTCGAAATGGCGGCCAAGGAGGTCACCTTCGAAACCTGGACCCGCATCGGCCACGAGGACGCCAAGGCCCTCGACTTCTACAAGAAGCAGGGCAACCAGGTCATCGTCCTCGACGCCGCGGTGCAGAGCAAGGCCAAGAAACTGGGCATCGCCTGGGCCCAGGAACAGGCCAAGACCAACGCCTGGTTCGACAAGGTGCTGAAGAGCCAGCTTGCCTTCGAGGCCCTGTGGAAGGAAGCGACCCATTACCGGAATGTGATCTCCGAATAGGTCGCGTAGACGAAGGATGGGGGGGCGCCGGGGGGGCGCCCCCCGCGTCTTTGCTACTGGTCGCTGTCGGGTTTCTCCGGCATCATGATCCCGGAAGAGGAACGGAGAGGGGGAATCCCATGGCGGCACTTGTGCGCCTCATCGAGCGCATCACCGGCCTTGCCGGGGTGGTCATCGCCTGGGTCGTGTTCCCGCTTATCCTCGCCACCTGCTACGAGGTGTTCTCGCGCTACGTCCTCAACGCGCCGACCATCTGGGCCTTCGAACTGGGCTACATGGCGATGGGGGTCCATGCCCTGATCGGCGCCGCCTATGCCCTGCGCGAGCGCGCCCACATCCGCATCGACGTCCTCTACACCCATTATTCGGACAAGACCAAGGCGATCATCGACACCGCCGGCTACCTGCTTTTGTTCATGCCGGTGGTGTGCTGGCTGACCTTTGCCCTCTGGGAATACCTGGCCGAGGCGTACCTCAGCGGTGAGCTGTCCGGGCAATCGGCCTGGAACCCGGTGATCTGGCCGTTCCGCCTCGCCTTCTTCCTCGGCTATCTGCTGCTCGCCCTTCAGGGGGTGGCGGAGCTGATCAAGTGCATCCGCTTCCTCACCGGCAAGACGACGGAGTTGGATGCCGGCTGATGGGCGACTACCTTGCCCTGATGATGTTCCCGTGCCTGCTGGTCGCCCTGTTCCTGGGGTTCCCGGTGGCCTTCTCGATGATGGGCGTAGCCCTGGTCTTCGGTTATATAACCTTCGATACCCCGGTGATCTTCCAGTTCGTCCAGAAGGTGGACGCGGTGGCGTCGAACTTCGTTCTCGCGGCGGTGCCGCTGTTCATCTTCATGGGCTCGATGATGGAACGCTCGGGGATCGCCGAGAAGCTGTTCGAGGCCGTGCATCTGTGGACCCGGCGGCTGCCCGGCGGACTGGCCATCGGCACCATCGTCATGTGCGTGATCTTCGCCGCCTCGACCGGCGTCATCGGTGCCACCGAAACCGTGGTGGGGCTGCTGGCGATCCCGGTAATGATGAAGTACGCCTACGACAAGGGGCTGATTTCGGGCACCATCTGCGCCGGCGGGTCGCTGGGCACCATCATCCCGCCGTCGGTGGTGGTGGTGGTCCTGGGGCCGGT
>JAJFIG010000374.1 GCA_021775195.1 Rhodospirillales bacterium
CACCGGCGCGCCGGCGAACAGCCACGCCGAGGCAATCACCGCCGCGAGCAGGAGCAGCGCCAGGGTCCGGCTGAGAAGGGGTGAGCGGATCGGCATCAATTCGTTCCCCCGGTCTTGGCCGCGCCCGGTTCCGCGACCTCCAGCGACAGGCTGAAGCGCTCGAGATTGGTTTTCGGGTCCTGGGTCACCGGCGAGCGGAAGCCGGGGTTCTGAAGCAGCCGTGACTGGTCCGTAAGTCCGATGAGCGACGACGCCGCCGCCGAATAGCCCGAAATCCGGAGAGTCTTGCCCGACAGCACCATCTCCGAGACCCAGGTGTGATCGGGCAGCACCCGCGTCAGCTCGTTGACGACACCGAGCACCGGTGTTGCCTTTCGTTTCCGTTCCAGCAGGAACCGGCTGTCCCCCAGCAGGCGTTCGGCCTCGCCCCGCATCCTCGCCGCCGCCTCGGCGTCGATCCGGGCCATGTCGACCCGGTCACGGAGAACCTTCAGGGCCGTCTTCTTGCGCTCCAGGGGCACGTAGACCGCCGCCGCCGCCAGGACCACGGCAAGGACCGCCAGGGCGATGTTGAACCGGGATACGGATCGGGTTTCCGCCGCCGGCCGGATATCGGTCAACAGATTGAATACCGGCTCGGCGGATGGGTCGGGTCCGGTTACGTCGACGATGGTGGGCTGCAGGCCCCAATGCTCCGCCGTCTCGACCGCGCTCTCGACCGCCGCCCTGGGCACGACGATCAGCTCCACCGACAGCCGCGGTGCATCCACCGGACGTTCGGTGATCCGGTAGTCGAAGCAGACCTCGTCCCGCGAAAACGGGGTCAGCCGGTCGATCTGCAGGGCCAGGGCCTGACGCAGTTCCGCTTCGGCGCCCAGCGGCATGTCGAGGGTCCGGTAGAGTGCCCGGTCCGCCGCCATGCGCAGGACAAGGTCCAGGCGCCGCGACCCGCTCTTGCCCATCGTCGCCCCAACCGCGTTGCGTATGCCTTGGGCGTCTTTGTTGGCCAGGTCGATCACGGTTTCCTGCCGTTCATCGCCGCCCGCCGGGGGGTGGCTCAGGGTCAGGGCGCCGTCGCCAAGGCGCGCCAGGACCATGCCGTCCGGGCGGCTGAGAATCCGCCCTCGCAGGCCCATCGGTACCAGGCCCGTCAGCTCCCCGCCCCACCAGGCGAAGAACCCGGTAATCCGTTTGTGCGACTGTCCGAGCAGGGCAACCATGGTTTCCGTTTCCCGCCGGTTATGAAAGCCGGCAGCGCCCGAGCGCCGCGTCGTATTTGCACCCGGTGGTGCCGCCGACCCTCGGGGCGACGGTCAGGTCGGGCCAGTGCCGGCCGGCGGCGGCGGGAAAGGTGACCCGCACCCGGATCAACTCGGGCAGGGTCTCCATCTCCGTCCACTCGCTTTCCCAGCGTGGCCGGTCGTCCGGGCTCGCGGCCCCATAGTAGTCGAACCGGAGCCCCTCGATACCGTCGATCAGGGTGGTGATCCCACCGTCGGTGGCCGCCGAGGCACCTTCATCGTTTGGACGGAACATTCGCTGCACCAACGTCAGTCGTCTGGACCCGGGTTCACCGGTGGTGCGCAATGTTACCCGATAGAGGCCGCCCAATCCAAGGTGGGCCGGCATTGGCGCAATGAATTCAATGGCATCGCGGCCACCGTCGAACCAGGCAACCGCCTGCCCCTGGTCCCGCCCCCGGGCCAAGGGTATGGCCTGGCCCAGCTGGCGCCTCAGAAACGACTGCGCCAGCAGCAGTTCCCGGGACCGGTCCAGGCGCTCGCTTCCGATGTCGGCGGCGCGGAGGCCGAACCGCAAGCCGCCGAAGAGGACGGCGGCGATCAGGCCCAGCAGGGTCAGGGATATGAGCAGCTCGAGCAGCGTGAAGCCAGAGCAGTCCCCGGGTTTCCGCCGCCGGTGTGTCATGATCCGGTTCCCGGCAGTCATCGGGGCGGCACCAGGCGCACGGTGGTCAGGGACACCGAGCGGTCCTCCTTCCCCGTTCCCCACAGGACCGTGATATCGACTTCATAGGCGGCAAGCGAGTCCTCCTTGCGGATCGCGTCCGGGCGATGGGTGAACGGACGCACCGTGGTCCGCCATCGAAAGCGGTCGTCGAACCGTCCTCTCTGTCCGCCTTCCTCCAGGGGCGTCTCGATCCCCATCGCCGCCAGTTTTGATTCCGCCAGCAGCACCGCCTCCGTATAGGCTTCCGCCCGCCTGACACCACGAAGACTGGTCGAAAAAATTTCCAGCAGGGAGCCCAGCGCCAGCACCACGATAGCCAGCGCGACGAGCACTTCGATGAGCGTGAAGCCGCCCCGGTATTCGGTCTCCCGGCAACCCCTACTCACGGGTCCGGATCCGTCCCATGAGCCAATCCACGGTGACGCGGTAGGTCCGGGTCCCGTCGCTGAGTTCGATCTCCCCTCCCGTCGAACTGCCGTCGGGGAAAAAGCGGATCCGCCCCGTGTGCGCGTCCGCAAGTTCCGAGCGCGCGGTCTGTAAGGATACCGAGAACGCCGTCGGCAGGGTCCGGACCTCGGGCTCGCCGTCGACCCGGTAGCGCCGGGTCTCGGTATCGAGAAGAAGGGCGGTGCTGCGGTTGGTCGTAATCGCCCGGCTGCGCGCGTAGCGCAGGCCGGCGGCCAGGTCCCGGGCCGCGGTTTTCAGGTGCGCCCCGGGCAGGGCGTTGGAGACCATGGGTCCGGCCACCACCAGCACCAGCGCCAGCACCGCCAGCACCACCAGCAGCTCGACCAGGGTAAACCCGCGTGAGGCCATGGCCCTCACCAGTTGGTGACGTCCTGGTTTTCTCCGTCACCCCCCTCGGCGTTGTCGGCGCCCAGGCTGAAGAGGTCGAAATCACGGTGCTCGCCGGGGAACCGGTAGGTGTAGGGCGATCCCCAGGGATCGGTCAGCATTTCCCGCTTCTTCACGTAGGGGCCGTTCCACCGCTCCAGGCCGCTCGGCCGCTCGTAGAGGGCGTCGAGGCCCTCCTCCTGGGTCGGATAGCGGCTGTTGTCGAGACGGAACAGGTCGAGGGTCGCGTCCAGCTTCTGGATCTGGATACTCGCCGCGTCGGACTTGGCGCCGCCCAGGTACTTGATCGCCTGCGGCACCGCGACCATCGCCAGCAGGCCGAGAATGACCAGCACCACCAGCAGCTCGAGCAGGGTGAAGCCTCGGTCGTGGCGGCGTTTGCGTTTATTATGACGGGTCATCGTTATTGCTTTCAGTCCTTCAGGGGGTCGCATCACAAGGCCAGCGAGTTGACGCTGATGATCGCCATCAACACCGAGACGATGATAAGGCCGATGATCACGCCGAGGCCAATGGTCAGGGCCGGGACAAGCAGGGAAAGCAGCCGTTCCACCGACCGCTGGACCTCGTTCTCGTAAATGTCGGCGACGTGGATCAGCATCTCCTCCAGCCGCCCCGACTCTTCGCCGACCCGGATCAGGTGGGTTGCCAGCGACGGGAAGACATTTGTCGCCGCCAGCGGTTCGGCCAGGCCCAGGCCTTCCTTGAGACAGATTTCCGCCTCCCCGACGGCGCCCGCCATTGCGGTGTTGGTGAGCGCCTCCTTGACGATGCCGAGGCCCGCCAACAGGGTGACGCCGTTGTTCAGCAGGGTGCCCAGCGTGCGCCCGAATCGGGCGACCTCGACCTTGGTGACGATGGTCCCGAACAGGGGCAGGCGGAGGACCATGCGGTCCCAGCGGTGCTTGCGTTCCGGCGTCGCCCGCTGCCACCGCATCAACCCCAGCAGCGCCACCAGCACCACAACCACCGCCCACCAGTGGTTCTGCAAGCCGTCGCCGACGGCGAGGACGATCTGGGTCGCCAGCGGCAGGGACGCGCCCGCGTCCTCGAACAGCGGCCGGAATTCGGGCAGGACCACGGTCAGCAGGACGACGATGGATATCCCGGCCATGGACAGCAGGATGACCGGGTAGATCAGCGCCGACTTGATGGTGTCCGACACCGCCTGGGATTTGGTTATGTATTCCGCCAGCCGCTCCAGCACCGCTTCCAGGGCGCCACCCGCCTCGCCGGCGCGGACCATGTTGACGTAGTAGCGGGGAAACATCCGCCCCCGCGCCGCCATGGCGTCGCCCAGCGAGGCGCCGCCGCGGACGTCGTCGAGGACCCGGCGCAGGGGTTGTCCCAGCCGCTCCGAGGACGCCATGTCGACCAGGATTTCCAGCGCGCTGTCCAGCGGCAGGCCGGCCTGCAGCAGGGTCGCCAGCTCCCGTGTCAGCAGGCTCAGCTCCTTCTGTGTCGCCTGGCGCCTCAGGAATATCTTGCGGTTGAGCCAGTTCCCCGTCCCCGAGTCCGGGACCTCATCGGCACGGACCGGCGTATGGCCGAGGTCGTGCAGCCGTTCGATCACCGCCGACTGGGTGCGCGCCTCCATCCGGCCTTCCAGCACGCCTCCCGTTTCCGTCACCGCCTTGTACTGGAAAACCGGCATCGTCACGCTTCGCGGGTTACCCGCAGCACCTCTTCCAGGGTCGTCACCCCGGCGAGCGCCTTGCGGATACCGTCCTCGTACATGGTCCGCATGCCCTGTTCGACGGCGACGCGGTGAAGTTCGCCGGCCTCGGCCTGGCGCAGCACCAGGCGGCGGAACACGTCGTCCATGACCAGCAGTTCCATGATGCTGCTGCGGCCCCGGTATCCGGTACCGCCGCAGGCCTTGCACCCGACCGGCCTGTGCAGCGTGATCGGATCGGCGTCGGTGAACCGGTGCAGTTGCATCTGCTCGATCAGTTCGGGAAGCACCGGATGGGGTTCCCGGCACTCGACGCAGAGTGTCCGCACCAGGCGCTGGGCGACGATGCCGTTGAGTGTCGAGGTCAGCAGGTAGTCCTCGACCCCCATGTCCAGCAGCCGGGTCAGCGAACCGGCGGCGTCGTTGGTGTGCAGCGTCGACAGCACGAGATGCCCGGTGAGCGCCGACTGGACGGCGATCTGCGCGGTTTCCAGGTCGCGGATTTCGCCGACCATGATGATGTCCGGGTCCTGGCGCAGGAACGAGCGTAGGGCGTGGGCGAAAGTCAGGCCGATGCGCGGGCGGACGTGGACTTGGTTGACGCCCTCGAGCTGGTATTCCACCGGGTCCTCCACCGACAGCAGCTTCTTTTCCGCCGTGTTGAGCCGCTTCAGGCAGGTATAAAGGGTCGTGGTCTTGCCGCTTCCCGTGGGGCCGGTGACCAGCAGGATACCGTTGGGCCGCTCCAGCACCGGCAGGAACCGCTCCAGGAGGTCGTCCTCGAACCCCAGGGCGGCGAAATCCAGTTCCACGGTGCCCCGGTCGAGGACCCGGACGACGACGCTTTCGCCGTCCATGGTCGGGATGGTGGAGATGCGCAGGTCGATCTCCTTGCCCCGGATGACCATCTTGATGCGCCCGTCCTGGGGCAGGCGGCGTTCGGCGATGTTCAGGTTGGCCATGATCTTGATGCGCGAGATCACCGCCGCCTGCAGGCGCCGGGGTGGCGCCTCGGTGTCGCGCAGAATGCCATCGATGCGGTAACGCACGCGGAGCGTGTGTTCGAAGGGCTCGATATGGATGTCTGAGGCACGGGATTCCACCGCCCGCGCGATCAGCAGGTTGACCAGGCGGATGACCGGCGCCTCGCTGGCCAGGTCCTTGAGCCGCTCGATGTCCTGGTCGTCGGCAACCCCGTCCTCGGCTTCCTCGATGATCTCGCCCAGTTCCGTCCGCCCCTCGCCGTAGAGGCGTTCGAACGCCGCCTCGATATCCGCCGGCGACCCCACCCGGGGCAGTGCCGGTTTCCCGGCGATCATCTGTACCGCCTTGATAGCGTAGGTATTCAGGGGATCCGCCATCGCCAGCATCACGCCCTGGGGCGTGTCGGCGAGGGGAATGACCTGCGACTCCTTGAGGAAATTGGTGCTGATCCGG
>JAJFIG010000375.1 GCA_021775195.1 Rhodospirillales bacterium
GCCGAGCGATCCGCCGATGACCGCGAACAGCTGGTCTATCCCCAAATGGTCGATCAGCATTGCCTGGGCCCGCACCATGTCGCCGACGGTGATCATCGGCAGCTCCAGGCTCCACGGCTTGCCCGTCGCCCCGTTGATCTCCTTCGGCCCCGTCGTCCCCATGCAGCCGCCGAGGATATTGGCGCAGATGACGAAGTAGCGGTTCGTATCCAGGGTCTTGCCCGGCCCCACCATCACTTCCCACCAGCCCGGCTTGCCGGTGACCGGGTGCGGCCCGATCACGAACTGATCGCCGGTAAGGGCGTGGCAGACGAGGACGGCGTTGGATTTGGCATCGTTGAGGGCGCCGTAGGTCTGATAGGCGACGGTGAACTCGCTCAGTTCGGCACCGCAGTCCAGGCGCAGGCCCTTGTCCGCACCGAAGCGGACATGCCGCCCCGGGTCCGGTTGGTCGTCCTTGCCGGTGCTCGTTTGGCCCTGCGGTACGTTCATGGTCCTAGCCGGTTGTCGGTCAGCCCTGTGGAAAACGGCTTCATTGCTAGGAATCTCACCCCCTGGTGTCAATGTTTTCTTTGCTTTTGCCCGACCATACCATTATCACTAGCCGCCTGTTTCACCACGGCATTTTTCGTCTTGCGGACCGGAACACTCGGATGAGCGCGGATACATCATTGGACGCGTTACGTCGAGAGATCGACGCCATCGACGACCAGATCCACGATCTGATCATGCGCCGCACCCAGGTCGTCGAACGGGTGCGCGACGTCAAGCGCGGCCAGCCCATCAAGATCCGGCCCGCCCGCGAGGCCGAGATCATCTACCGCCTGCTGGCCCGCCACCGGGGTCCCTTCCCTGTGCGCGAACTCACCGCCATGTGGCGCGAGATGATCGTCGCCACCCTGTCTTTCGAGGGACCGTTCTCCGTCGCCGTGCACATGCCCGAACCCGACAGCGGTTTCTGGGACCTGGCCCGCGACCAATACGGCGCCTTTCCTCCCCTGACCGCGCACGGTTCCGCCCGCCAGGTCATCGAGGACGTGCGCGATCAAAAGGCGACGGTCGGCGTCCTGCCGCTGCCCACCCGCGACGACACCGACCCCTGGTGGCGCCATCTTGTGACCACGGAGGAGAACGCGCCCCGCGTCATCGCCCGCCTGCCCTTCGCCGGCCCCAGCAACGGCCGCGGCGGCGGCCTCGAGGCCCTGGTCATCTGCCCCGTTCCCCAGGAGGCGACGGGACGGGACCGTTCCTTCCTGGCCCTCGAGGCGGACCAGGAAATTGGCCTCAGCCACCTCGCCTCGGCGATGACAGCGGCCGGCCTGCCGCCCGTCTTCACCGCCCTTTTCCCCGACCCCCACGAGGCCGGCTCCTGGCTCTACCTGGCCGAGGTCGACGACTTCGTCGCTGAAGGCGACCCGCGTCTGGCAAAGTTCCAGGACGCTCTCGGCCGCTCCCTCGGGCGGCTGATACTCCTCGGCGGCTACGCCACGCCCCTGACTCCCGCCGAACTGCCGGAGACCGGCGGAGATGCGCACAAGGCACCGTCATGAGCGCCCTCGATATCCGTCCGGGGATCATGAAGATCAAAGCCTACGTCGGCGGCGAGTCGTCGCTGCCCGGCGCCGGACAGGTGATCAAGCTCGCCTCCAACGAAAGCGCCCTTGGCCCCAGTCCCAAGGCGGTTGCCGCCTACAAGAAGATGGCCACCGCCCTGCACCGCTATCCCGATGGCGGCGGCCTGGATTTGCGCCAGGCCCTGGGCCGCCAGCATGGGCTTGACCCGGCCCGCATCGTCTGCGGCGCCGGCTCCGACGAACTGATCTCCCTTCTCTGCCGCGCCTATGCCGGCCCCGGGGACGAGGTGCTCTACAGCGCCCACGGATTTCTCATGTACCCGCTGGCCGCCCTCTCGGTCGGCGCCGAGCCCGTCAGCGCGCCCGAGACCGAGCTGAAGGCGGACGTCGACGCCCTTCTCGAACGGGTTACCGATAGGACCCGGATTCTGTTCCTGGCCAATCCCAACAACCCCACGGGCTCCTTCCTCTCAGTTGACGAGATGGCGCGCCTGCGCGCCGGGCTGCCTGAGCGCGTGCTTCTGGTCGTCGACGCCGCCTACGCCGAGTTCGTCACCCGCAACACCTATTCCCCCGGCGTCGAACTGGTCGACGGCGGCGACAATGTCGTCATGACCCGGACCTTTTCCAAGATCTACGCCCTCGCCAGCCTGCGCCTGGGATGGGCCTACTGCCCGACCGCCGTCGCCGATGTCCTCAACCGCCTGCGCGGCCCCTTCAATGTCGGTACTCCGGCCCAGGTCGCCGGCGTTGCCGCCCTGGGCGACGTCGCCTACACCGACCTGGCGCGGCGCCACAACGAGATCTGGCTCGCCTGGACCACCGAGCGCCTGCGCGACAGAGGCCTCGAAGTCGCGCCCAGCGTCTGCAATTTCATCCTTGTCCGCTTTCCCGGCGTCCCCGGCCGCGACGCCGACGCCGCCGACCAGTTCCTGCGCGACCGGGGCATCATCGCCCGCCGCATGAGCGCCTATCACCTGCCCGATTCGTTGCGCCTG
>JAJFIG010000376.1 GCA_021775195.1 Rhodospirillales bacterium
GGCAACGACGCTCTCCGGCGGCGAGGCGCAGCGGGTCAAGCTGGCCCGCGAGCTGTCCCGCAGGGCCACCGGCAAGACCTTCTACATCCTCGACGAACCGACCACCGGGCTGCACTACGGCGACGTCGAAAAACTGCTCGAGGTCCTTCACGCCCTGGTCCAGGCCGGTAATACGGTGGTCGTCATCGAACATAATCTGGAGGTCATCAAGACCGCCGACTGGGTCATCGACCTCGGCCCCGAGGGCGGTTCCAAGGGCGGCCGCATCGTTGCCGCCGGCACCCCCGAGGACGTCGCCGCCGTACGCAACAGCTTCACCGGCCAGTACCTGGCCCGGTATCTGAAGAGCGGTAGGGCAAAAGGTGGTTCGAAGCCGGGCTCCGAAGCGGCGGAATAATTCAAAAAACCGGCATAAGGGCCTTGGTCAAATCCGGGGCGTCGCGCCAGGCGTCGGCGCCCGCGTCCAGGCGCGGCAGGGCCAGCACCGGTATCGGCCTCAGGAAGCGCCGCAGGGTGTCAACCGTTTCCTCCAGGGGGACCGGGTTTTCGGGAGATTCACTGACCACCACCGCTGCCACCGAAACGCCCTTGGTCCTGATTGCTTCCGCCGCCGTCAGTCCGTGGCTCAGACTGCCCAGATAGCTACCGGTGACCAGGATCGCCGGCACATCGAGAACCGCGATCCAGTCGGTAACCGTGAGGTTCTCGGTCAGTGGCACCATCACCCCCCCAATCCCCTCGATAAGCAACACGTCCGCGTCACCGCGCTGCTGGCCGGCGCAGTAATCGATCAGAGCCTCGAAATCAACGGTGCGGTTCTCGCGCCGGGCCGCCATGTCCGGCGACAGGGGTGCGCGGAAGCGCCACGGAGAGATATCGGCGATGGTTTCGGGCGTCACCTCCAGCCCCTGGGCCTCCAGCAGCAGCGCCGTATCCGTACCCTCCGGGCAGTCCTTGTCGAAGTCGGTAATGAGCGGTTTGACGGCGCGCACCCGTTTGCCCAGAGCACGAACCTGGTGGCAGAGGACCGACGCCACCACGGTCTTGCCGACCTCGGTCCCCGCGGCGGTGACGAAAAAGATGCTCACGGCGCCGTCTCCACCCTTTCCAGACCCTGGCCGCGCAGGCACGAGGCCAGGCGTTCGATGTCCACGTCGTCGTGCCCGGCACAGAAGGTGAAGCGCAGGCGCGCCGTGTCGTCGGGCACCGTCGGGGGACGGATGGCGGTGACCAGGAAGCCGGCCTCGAACAACGCCTCGGAGGCCGCCAGGGCCTTCTCCGCATCGCCCAGAACCAGGGGAACGATACAGCTTTCCGCCTGGGGCAGGTTCATGAGCGAGGTGAACAGGCGCGCCTTTTTTACCGGCAGGGCCGCCAGGCCGGGATCATGCTCGATGATATCCAGGCCAGCGCTGGCCGCGGCCACAACAGCCGGCGGCAACCCGGTTGTGTAGATGAAACTGCGCGCCCTGTTGCGAATGAGATCGATCACCGGCTGCGACGCGCACAGATAGCCGCCATAGGCACCCACCGCCTTGGACAGGGTCCCCATCTGTAGCGGGACCTCAGCCCGGCCCTGCCAATGGGCCCGGCTGCCACGGCCGCCGCCGATCACGCCCAGACCGTGGGCGTCGTCGGTCATCAGCCAGGCGTCGAATTCCCTGGCCAGATCCGAAAGCTCCGGCAATGGCGCCAGATCGCCGTCCATGCTGAAGACACCTTCCGTCAGGAGAAGGCACCGCCTGTGCTTGCCCCGTTCGGCCTCGAGAATCCGTCGGCAATCGCCCGTGTCGTTGTGGGCGAAGGTCGCGATGGTGGCACGGCTCAGCCGCGAACCGGCGTGCATGCAGGCATGGCTCAGTTCGTCGAGGACGATCAGGTCACCGGTACCCATCAACGACGGGATGATCCCGGTATTGGCAAGATAGCCGCTACCGAACACACAGGCCGCCTCGGTGCCCTTCAAGCGCGCAAGCCGCGCCTCCAGCTCCTCATAGAGGGGATGGTTGCCAGTCACCAGGCGCGACGCGCCGGCCCCGACGCCATAGCGATCGATGGCGTCGATGGCGGCCCGGCGAAGCTCCGGATGATGGGAGAGGCTGAGGTAGTCGTTGCAGCAGAACGAGATCAGGTCCTTACCGCGGCGCACCGCCGTCGTCCCCTCGCCGCGATCGGTTTCCGCCAGCCAGCGGCGCAGGCTGCGGGTCTCGAGATCATCCAGTTTTTCCCGCGCGAACCCCTCGAGCGACTGCGCCAGAATCGATTGGCTAGATGTCTTGTCCATGGGTTCCCACTTGTATGCAATCCCATCCGCCCGTAAAACCGGCAGGATATGGCTGGAGGACGCGTCCCATGACCCTATCCGCAGGCACCGCCGCCGATGTCGCCGTTGGCGCCGTGCGCCACGACTGGACCCTGGATGAAATCCTCGCCCTTTATGGCCTGCCGTTCAACGACCTGTTGTTCCGCGCCCATACGGTTCACCGTCACCACTTCGACCCCAACCAGATCCAGGCCAGCAGGCTGCTCAGCATCAAGACCG
>JAJFIG010000377.1 GCA_021775195.1 Rhodospirillales bacterium
ATCGCCACGCTTTTCCTCGGCGGCGGCATTGCCGCCTACTTCACCTTCGGGCACGTGGCGGCCCGCGTCGATCGCTTCCTCGATCCCTCGGCCGCCGGCGGCTACCAGGTTACCCGGGCTCTCGAAGCCTTCCGCAACGGCGGCCTGATAGGCCGTGGACCGGGCGAGGGCGAGGTCAAGCGGGTCCTGCCCGACGCCCACGCCGATTTCATCTTTGCCGTCGCTGGCGAGGAATTCGGCCTCCTCCTCTGCCTGCTGGTGGTGGCGCTGTTCACCTTCGTCGTACTCCGCGGCTTCGCCCGCGTCCTCAAGGGCGACGACCTGTTCGTGCTCCTTGCCGTCGGCGGGCTCCTCGTTCAGTTCGGTCTCCAGGCCATCATCAATATGGCTTCCACGATCAACCTGATGCCGCCCAAGGGCATGACGCTACCTTTCGTGTCCTACGGCGGGTCGTCCACGTTGGCGGTAGCCTTCGCCATGGGCATGGTGCTGGCATTGACCCGCCAGCGCTCCGAGCCGGGGGGCAGGCGATGACCGGCGCTACGTCCCATCTCGTCGTCCTCGCGGCCGGCGGCACCGGCGGCCACGTCTTCCCGGCCGAGGCCCTGGCCGTCGAATTGGCCGGCCGCGGATGCCGTCTGGCGTTGCTGACCGACCGCCGCGGCGGCACGATGGAGGGGCATTTCAGCGGCGTCGAGGTCCATCACATCCGCGCCGGCGGGGTCGCCGGCAAGAGCTTCGCCGCCCGTCTCCGCAGCGCTCCCGAACTCGCTGTCGGCACCTTCCAGGCCCACGGAATTTTGAAGCGCCTGCGTCCCCACGCCGTGGTCGGGTTTGGTGGCTACCCATCCATTCCGACCATGTTGGCGGCGACTTTCGCCGGCTATCACACCGCCATCCACGAACAGAATGCGGTACTCGGCCGCGCCAACCGGCTGTTGGCCTCGCGGGTCGAATGCATCGCCACGTCCTTTGCCGTGGTCGAGGGCGTGCCAACCGAGTCCGCCGCCAAGGTCGTGCACACCGGCATGCCCGTGCGTCCCGCCGTCGCCGCCATGCGTGACCGCCCCTATCCCGCCCTTGGCGCCGACGATCCCATCCGGCTCTTGGTTCTGGGTGGCAGCCAGGGCGCGCGAGTCCTCAGCGAGGTCGTCCCCCGGGCGGTCGCGGAACTCGACCCGGAACTGGTCCGGCGTCTCCGTATCACCCAGCAGTGCCGGCCCGAGGACCTGGAGCAGACCCGGACCGCCTACGCCGGCATCGGCGTCGAGGCCGAGCTGGCGACGTTCTTCGATGACGTACCCGATCGCCTGGCCGCCACCCATCTGGTCATCACCCGCTCCGGGGCCTCGACGGTGGCGGAAATCACCGCCGTCGGACGCCCATCCATTCTCGTACCCTATCCCTTTGCCATCGACGATCACCAGACGGCCAACGCCCATTCCGTCGACGAGGCTGGCGCCGGCTGGTTGATGCCCCAAGGATCCTTTGCCCCGGAAACCCTGGCGGCGCGCCTCAAGTCCCTGACTTCCCAGCCCGCCACCCTGGACAAGGCGGCGGGATGTGCCCGCGCCTCCGGGCATCCCGACGCCGCCCGGCGTCTTGCCGACATGGTGTGCCGGCTCCTGCCCTCCAATGGCGAGCCCGAAACCCGGAGGAGGGCGGCATGAGGGCGCTTCCCCTCAGCATCGGTACGATTCACTTCGTCGGTATCGGCGGCATCGGCATGAGCGGCATCGCCGAGGTCCTGCACAATCTGTCCTACTCGGTCCAGGGCAGCGACCTTTCCGACAACGCCAACGTCCGTCGTCTTCGCGGCATTGGCATTCCTGTGACCATCGGCCACGCGGAAGAGAATGTCAGCGACGCCCAGGTGGTAGTCATCTCGTCCGCCGTCAAGCACGACAATCCGGAAGTCATCGCCGCCCGCAAGCGCCTGATGCCGGTCGTGCGCCGGGCCGAAATGCTGGCCGAACTCATGCGCCTGAAGTGGTCCATCGCCGTCGGCGGTACCCATGGCAAGACCACCACCACGTCCATCGTCGCCGAATTGCTCGATACAGCGGGCCTGGACCCGACCGTCATCAACGGCGGCATCATCAACGCCTGGGACAGCAATGCGCGCCTGGGTGGCGGCGAATGGCTCGTCGCCGAGGCCGACGAGTCCGACGGCACCTTTCTCAAATTGCCGGCAACCATTGCCGTCGTCACCAACATGGATTCCGAGCACCTCGATCACTACGGCTCCTTCGACGCCCTGCGCAATGCGTTCGATGCCTTCGTCGCCAACGTTCCCTTTTACGGTTTCGCGGCGCTGTGCATCGACCACCCGGAGGTCCAGGCGATGATTCCCCGGGTCTCGGACCGCAAGATCGTTACCTACGGCTTCAGCCCCCAGGCCGACATCCGCGGCGTCAACCTTACGGCCGGGCCGGACGGAGTGCGCTTCGATGCCGTCATCACCGACCGCACGGGCGAGACGAGCCGGACCCTGGTCGGGCTGATGCTGCCCATGCTCGGCAGCCACAACGCCCAGAACTCACTCGCCGCGGTGGCGCTGGCCAACGAGATGCAGATCGACGACGACGTCCTGCGCCAGGCCCTTGCCGGGTTCAAGGGCGTCAAACGCCGCTTCACCCGTACCGGCGACGTCGACGGCATTGTCGTCATCGACGACTACGGTCACCACCCGGTGGAGATCACCGCCGCCCTGGAAGCGGCGCGTACCGCGACCCGGGGCAAGGTGATCGCCGTCGTCCAGCCCCACCGTTACACCCGGTTGCGGGACC
>JAJFIG010000378.1 GCA_021775195.1 Rhodospirillales bacterium
TGCCCGTTGCGGTGGTCGAGAAATCGTTACCGATTCCGGATCCCATCCGCGGGTCCGCCCCCGGCCTGTGGAAACTCGAAAAACCAAAACCGGAGTCGCCACCGTTGAGGACCGCGTCGATGGACCAGACAGTGGCCTTGGCTGGACCTGCCGCCAATACCCCCGCTGAAATCACAAATACCAACGCTGCCAGAAACAGATTAATTCGCTTCACGTATTTTCCTTTTTATATCCGGGCGGGGGTCCGGTACCTATTCACAAGCAATTTTCGTGCCAGGTTGAATAATCTAATAATTTCAATTGGTTGAAATCTTAACCATGTTGGCAGTATTGAAATGTGTAAAGAATTCCGACACTTTTTCAGGGTCTGGAAGTGGTTCCGGACCAATCGGATTCAATATTTTCGCGCTACAACAAAGCGTTAGATTCAAAACCTCGCACTTTCAGGAGTGTAAAGAATTCCGTCACTTTCCCATGTCCTCGGGGGTCCGCGTTGATCTCCGCCATGAATTATCCATTTCTATCAATGGCTTGAAAGCGGCGCTCTGCCGGCCGCGCATCGCGACACGTGTGGTGTCCGCCGGACGCTGTCCACCTCGCCCGATTCCGCGGTGGAACGGGACGATTTTGGGGAATATTTAAATCCGGTTCCGCAGCAGAATTCGCTCTTGAATGGGGGTTCTCCCGTCCTGCCGCCCACCCTCCCGTTAACGCCGCCTTAACCCGAAAGGCGCATCCTTTGGGTTGTGGGAACGCGTTGTACGGCGCCGTCGCCGGCGCCCATTGGGAGAACATCCATATGCGGTTTCTTGTTGCCGTCGCCGGCTTTTTCATTTTGGGTGGTTGCAGCCTTGTTCCCCCGGTTGCCGCCCTGGACAGTGCCACCGTCATGGGGACCAAAAAGACCATGGCCGATCACCTGATTTCGGTCGCCAGCGGCAAGGATTGTTCCACCGTCAGGAGCGGGCTGGGCCAGAGCTACTGCAAGGAAGACGAGCTCAACCCCGAGCCCGCCATCTATTGCTATCGGACCCTTGGCGCCGTCACCTGCTATGACCGGCCCGACCCCCACCGGGGCCGCCATCAGAAGCTGGGTGACAATACGCACAATATTCCCTCCTCCCACTGATCGGGGGGCACCGGCGCGCCGCCATCGTGACAGCGCCCAGGCGCCGATTTTTTGGATCCTTGTGAGGCGACCGTCATGAAACGCCTGCTCGCCGCCACTGTCGGGATTCTCGCCCTCTTTGGCGTCCTCATCATCATCCTGGCGCTCCTTGACGACAAGGAGCTGTCGGCGGCGGGCTGGGCCTGGCGCAAGGCCGAGGTCGAGACCCTGGCAACACGTGCCCAAGAGGGCGACGCCTCGGCCCTGTTCGACCTTGCCCGGCGCTACCACCAGGGCACCGGCGTCACGAAAGATCTACCGACGGCGGCCCGTCACTACGAGACGGCGGCGAAGAAGGGTCATGTCGAGGCCCAGTACACTCTCGGGCGCATGTATGCCGAGGGCGAGGGCGTGAAATCCGATTATCACCGGGCTTCCGAATGGTACACCCTTGCCGCCGGGCTCGGCCGCAACAGCGATGCCCAGTATGCTCTGGGTGAGCTCTACTATAACGGGCGCGGCGTTTTGAACGACGTCAACGAGGCGATTGCCTGGTGGGGTCGTGCCGCCAAGCGGGGCCATCCCGCCGCCCAGTACCTGATGGGGATCGTTTCCGAGGAAGGCTGGGGCATCGAGCGCGATTACGTCGCCGCCCTGACCTGGTTCACGCTGGCCTCCACCGATGCCGAACGGGTCCGTTCCTTCAGCCCCAAATTCAAGCCCGTGGTGCGACGCGATGCCGTCACCGCCAAGATGAACAGGTTCCAGATCGGTCAGGCCAAAAAGCGCATTGCCGCCTGGCGTCCGGAAGGTTGAACGCGCCGCGCGGCAACACCCGCCAATAGGTCTTTTCCCCACTCATTTCAACTATTTGACCATTGACCTCTGGCGGCCATTGGATCACCATCGCCGCCGCATGGCCCCCGCTGCCGCCCATGCCCCATTTCGTCCGCGGCGGCCCAGGAAAATCAATGCCCCAGACCATTAAGGCCGTCACCTTCGACCTCTGGGATACCCTTATTGAGGACGAATCCGACGAACCCAAACGCAAGGCCGGTGGCCTGCGAACCAAACCCGAGGAACGCCCCCATCTGGTATGGGAGGCATTGAACCGGCAGGCACCCGTATCCCGCGACGACGTTGACCTCGCCTACCGGGTTGCCGATGCCGCCTTCATAAACCTGTGGAAGCGGCACAGCGTCACCTGGACCATCGCCGATCGGATTGATGTCGTGCTCCAGGGCCTTCAGCAAACCCTGCCCGATGCCGAGCGCGAGGCCCTCATCGCCGCCATCGGTGCCATGGAGGTGGACATTCCGCCCGACCCGATCTCGGGCGTCGCCGACGCCCTCGAGGATCTGTCCCGGCGTTACAAACTGGCCATCGTATCCGATACAATCGTCACCCCGGGATCGGGCCTTCGTGATCTGCTCGACAAGCACGGACTCAAACAGTTCTTCTCGGCCTTCGCCTTTTCCGACGAGGTCGGGCGCTCGAAGCCCCACCGGGCCATGTTCGATGCCGCCGCCAGCCAATTGGCGGTCGACGTGACCGAAATGGTCCACGTCGGCGACCGCGACCACAATGACGTCCGCGGTCCCCAGGCCCTGGGCATGAAGGCGGTGCTTTTTACCGCTACCCGCGACAACGACAAGGACACGACATCCGCCGACGCCGTTTGTCCGGACTATGACAGCCTGATCGTGGCCATCGATGCCATGGCCGCGGAGGGCGGGATGGAAACGGGAACCTGAACGGATCGTATCGGGGTACGAAAAGCGGCGCACGAAAAGGGGAGGGGG
>JAJFIG010000379.1 GCA_021775195.1 Rhodospirillales bacterium
CCAGGTCCACGAGGTCAGTCGACGCATCGATATAGACTGGCTGCGTGCGCCCTTCACCAGGTGTCTGATGGACAACACGCCTGTGCGACCGGCGACGGAGGCGGAAATCGCCGCCCTGCCGTGGCAGGGCCGGGGCATGCACGATCCTTTCACCGCCTGTCCCGCCTGCGGGCGGGTGTTCTGGAGCGGCAGCCACATCCGGCGCATGCGCGAAAGACTGGAACTGTGGGCATCGGAGAGCCATTGACAGCCGCCGCTACCGCCGCGATGGTGCGGCGATGACCATGACGCTGATGCATATCCGGCGCTGCCCGGTGAAGGGGTTGAACGCCGAGGATCTGGACTGCGTCACCCTGGAACCCGGCGCCGGACTGCCCGGGGACCGGCGATTCGCGCTGGCTCACGGTTCGTCGGCAATCGACCCGATGGCGCCGAAATGGATGCCCAAGAACGCTTTCCATATGCTCATGAACGACCCGCGGCTGGCGGCGCTGGACACCGATTTCGACGAAGCCGAAGGGATGCTGACCATCCGCCGGAACGGCCGCCAGGTGGCCCGGGGAAGGATCACCGAAAACATTGGCCGGCGCATGGTCGAGGAGTTCTTCGGCGCCTTTCTGGGCGAAGCGACCCGCGGCATGCCGCACCTGGTGCAGGCGCCGGCGGGCGAGGCCTTCGCCGATTGCCGGGAGCCGTTCATTTCGGTGATCAATCTGGCGTCGGTGCGGGATCTGGAACGGGTCGTCAAGGAGCCGGTCGACCCGCGTCGATTCCGCGCCAACCTCTACCTTGACGGGGTGCCGGCGTGGGCGGAGCGTGCATGGGTTGGAAACGAAATCGCCATCGGCGCGGCGCGGCTCAAGGTCGTCGAAGACATCGGACGCTGCGCCGCCACCAACGTCGATCCGTCAATGGGGGTGCGGGACATGAATATCCCCCGGACCCTGATGGCCGGGTTCAGACACGCCGATATGGGGGTTTATGCCACCGTAAAAATGGGCGGCATCGTCGCCGTGGGCGATCCGGTCAAGCCGCCGGAATAGGCTTCTTTTCGGGATCCCCAGCCGCCGCAACACCGTCGTCACCGCCTGCCCCGCCATCACCGGACGTGTCAACCTTGGCAGGTTTCCTGCCCCGGCTACGCCTCTTCGGAGCGGCAGGCTTGTCGCCGGCACCGGCATCGCCGACAACGCCAATGGGTACATTGACGGCAGCGGCGGGCGCGTCGGCCACGACTTCAGCCTTGGCTCCGGTTGCCACTTCGGCAACAGGTGCTTTCGCCGCTTCGCCTTCCCGAACCGGTGGGGCGTTGGGCGGCCGGGGGTTGCGGCCCTGGTCGGCCTCGTGCCCGGCGGTGGAGTCGGTCTTGGGCCCCGCGTTGGAAGCAGAGCTGGGCCCGGTATACGGATTTGCCAGCCGGTAATAGTGCTCGGCGTACTGGTAATACCCTTCGGCCGTTATGCGATCACCAGCCGAGAACGCATCCCGTGCAAGGTTCAGGTATTTCTCCTGCACCTGCTGGGCCGACCCACGAATCTTGACGTCGGGGCCGCTGCTCTCGAAGTTCTGGCTCCGTGACGCCGGGTGACGCTTGCCGTTTCCACGGGAGCGTCCCCTTCTCGGATTGGAACCGTGTTTCATGGCACCTGTGGTTGTTGGTTAGATCGGTCCCTTTACGCCTTTTATAATCCGCCCGTACAGCCAGCGCGGCCTGCACGATCAGATTCCGACACACAGATCGGGGTCAGCGTGAAGGGAGCGGGTGGTCGACAACGCCCGAAGGCTCTGGGACCCGCAGGTCCATCCTGGTCAACCAGTGGTCAAAAATAGTCGGGAATGACCGGCTTTCCAACCTTTTTTTCAATTCATTCAAGAAACCGTAGCCCGGGCCACGATGCATCGGGGGATTGCCGCCAAATCGTCTTTGATATCAATTACTTCCAGGTTTGCAGCGTCGAGAATCCCGGTTACGGCCCGAACCTGACCGTGGCCGACTTCAAGGAAAACCATGCCCTCCGGAGTGAGCAGGCCAGCCAGTTGCGGGGCGATTTGCCGATAAGCCAGGAGCCCATCGGGGCCACCCGATAGCGCCCGGCGCGGCTCGAAACGGGTGACCTCGGGGGCAAGTCCGGAAATATCGCCGTCGGCAATGTAGGGCGGGTTGGCGACGATCAGATCGAAGCGCCCGACAAGGGCGCCGCCCCAATCGCCGGCAACGAATAGGGCGCGGCCGTCGAGGCCCAGTTCACGGGCATTGCGGCGGGCGATATCGAGGGCCAATGGGCTGATATCGACCCCTACCCCACGGGCACCGGGAAACTCGCTCAGGAGTGCTAGCAGCAGGCACCCGCCGCCGGTTCCCAGATCCAGAATGGAACGCGGCGACCGATGTTCCGGAAACCGGTCGACGGCGGCCTGAACCAGGGTTTCCGAATCGGGGCGGGGAACCAGGGTCTCGGTGGAGACCATGAGGGAGAGACTCCAGAACTCGCGCCGGCCGAGGATGCGGGCCAGGGGTTCGCGGGCGGCGCGCCGGGCGACAAGATCGGCCAGG
>JAJFIG010000380.1 GCA_021775195.1 Rhodospirillales bacterium
ACCGATTTTCTCCAGGCCCACCTCGTCGAGGGCGGAGACGGCGTCAACCGCTTTGCCTACGGGCCGCTGCCGACCGCCGCCATCGAACACCTGGACGCCTACCTGAACAAGCTTACCCGCACCCGCATCACCACCTTCAACCGCGGCCAGCAGCGTGCCTACTGGATCAATCTCTACAACGCCCTGACCGTCAAGGTGGTGCTCGAGCACTATCCCGTCGCCAGCATCCGCGACATCGAGCTCAGCTCCGGCTTTTTCAGCACCCTGACCGGTGCCTCCGGCCCCTGGGACCGGGAGCTGGTCAACATCGAGGGCGCCGGCGTGTCGCTGAACGACATCGAGCACCGCATCCTCCGGCCCATCTGGCGCGACCCGCGCATCCACTACGCCCTCAACTGCGCCTCCATCGGGTGCCCGAGCCTGCTTCCCGAGGCCTTCACCATCCACAACACCGAGGCCATGCTGGAGAGGACCGCCCGCGCCTACGTCAACGGCCCCCGGGGTGCCCGCCTCGAGGAGGACAAGCTCGTCGTCTCCAAGATTTACGGCTGGTTCGAGGAGGATTTCGGCGGCAGCGCCCGGGGCGTGATCAAGCACCTGAACAAGTACGGCGACGCCGGCCTCAGGGAAATCCTCGCCGAGCGCACCCGCATCGACGGCTACGACTACGACTGGGCCCTCAACGACGCCACGCCCAAGTAGCCCGAACCGATCGAACTTTGTCAAAGAGCCGGACCCGATGGTCCGGCTCTTTTCGTCTATTCCGTCCTGTGGCCTCTGCGGTCTCCGTGTTTTGTCATAATTTTTTTTGAACCACAGATTCCACAGAGAACACACAGAAACAGACAAAAAAGAAAATAGGCGCGAAGCGCCAACATTCCTTATCTCTGTGTTCTCTGTGGTGAATTATCTCTTCCTCCGTCGTCCTCGGGCTTGACCCGAGGACCCATTGCGCCGTGCCCGTGGATCCTCGTGTCAAGCGCGAGGATGACGGGCGGGAGATGGATCACCACCTGTTCATCCGTGTTCATCCGTGTGAAACATCGGCGCCGAAGGTTTAGCCGCGCTTGCCCGCAGCCGTCACTTGGCGTTCTCGTAATGCCGGACGAGGCGCTCCGGCTTTGTCCCCAGGTAATAGAGGGCGTGGATTTTCAACCATCCCCAGACGATGCGGTGGGACGCCCGCCCCTCGAAGCGCCTCGACGAGGTGATGATGGCGGGTTCGGCAATGTTGAGGGTCGGTCCCGCGTCTTCCAGGCGGCGCACAAAGTCGTAGTCTTCCATCAGCGCCATCGGGCCCATGCCGCCGATGGTGTCGTAGACGTCGCGGCGGGCGAAGATCCCGGAATCGCCGTAGTACAACCCCCGCCCGCGCATCCAGGCATAGAACCGGGTCAGGCGCCGGCTGAAGCGGGTTTCGCCGTCGAAGACGACACGGAAGTTGCCGCCCACGGCCTCGGGCGCCGCCGCCATTCGGGCCGCCAGGGCGGCCAGTCCGTCACCATCGAGTACCGAATCCGCGTGCAGGAACAAGAGCACGTCCCCGGTTGCCTGTTCGGCGCCCGCCGCAAGCTGATTGCCGCGCCCGCGCTCGGCGGTAATCACAGCCGCCCCGTTGGCCCGCGCCACGGCCCGGGTGCCGTCCCGGCTGCCCCCGTCGGCGACGATGATTTCCACCCCTCCGCCATCCCTTAGCCCAGGCAACAGCCGCGCCAGGTTGGCCTCTTCGTCGAGGGTCGGAATGATCACCGAGATCGTGATCGCCGCCCCACGACCCGCATGGTTGAGATCGCACATGACGTCAGTGTGCTGCGTACGGGACATTACGGCAAGGCCTCGCCGTCCCTCTCTTATCGTCGCGGCGCATCCATGTCACACCGTATCTTTGCGGGATATATTTACGTTGTCCGGGATTGTTCTGTATGCGAGCTTCGACGGTTGTAGGGGAACACGGATTAACACGAATGAATACGCCTCTGGACGAAAAAACGGAGAAGCTTACTGAACGAATTATCGGCTCGGCATTCGAGGTGTTGAACGAACTTGGTCATGGTTTTCCCGAAACGATTTACCAGAAGGCGCTCGCGTACGAGCTTGGTCGGAACGGAATTTCCGTGGAACAGCAAGTTTCGTTTCAAGTCCTGTATAAGGGGATACAGGTAGGAAACTATTTTGCCGACATTGTTGTCGAAGAGAGTGCGGTTATTGAGTTGAAGGTAGTGGAAAAACTGATCCCTGCTCACGTTGGGCAGGTCTTGAATTACCTCAGGGCCAGCGGCCTTGGTGTTGGGCTGCTTCTTAATTTTGCCAAGCCGAAACTCGAATTCCGTCGCGTCCTGTTGTGACCGGTGGTCACCAAGCTTCCGCCTATTCGTGTCCATCCGTGTCCATCCGTGTTTTCTTCGTCTTTTTTGGAACCTGCTGGCGAGTGCTACAGCCGCCGGGGCAGGTAGCGCGAGAAGAAGGACAGGACCAGCATCACCGAACCCCCGGCGACGAACACGGCGGGCAGTTCGAAGACCTTGAGCAGCAGTGAATACAGCCCCGGCGGTCCCATTTGCGCGGCGTAGCGGAAGGTGCCGTAGACGGTGGTCATGTCGGCCCGTTCCAGGGGATGCACGGCGCGCAGGAAGGGAACGTTGCCGGCGCCGTCGATGATGCTGGAGACGACGGCGGCGACGATCAGCATCGCCGCCCCCAGCCACGGCACGCCGGAGACGGCGGCGACCACGAATGTGAGAACCCCGCCGCCGGCGTAGCCGGCGATCAGCAGCCGCCTGAGGCCGTACTTGCGCCCGAACCAGCCCCACAGCGGCACCAGGAACAGGGACGACGCGCCGATCGAGACCATGGCCCCGCCGACCTCCGGCCCCAGCCCCACGTTGACGGCGTAGATCGGCGTGTAGACGAAGAACATGGACCACCACGCGGTGCGCCCGGCGGCCAGCAGCCAGGCCAGGCGCAGCCGCGGCTGGGCGAAGAAATGGGGCAGGTAGTGGATCGGGTTGGGCGGTGGCCGTTTCGCCGCCGCCACCGCCGGGTTCTCGGTCAGGCGCAGGAACCAGAAGAAGGCCAGCTGGCCCATGGCCCCGGCGCCGACCAGGGCGAAGGGTGCCCACGGCGCTACCTGGGTCTTCAGGTAGACCCCCAGCCACGGCCCCAGGGCCCAGGCCCCGGCGGCGAAGAACACCCGCATGGGCTCGAAACGGGTGATCTCGCGCCGCGGGATGTGATCCATCAGGTAGAGGTTGAGGGTGATCTCCGAACACGAGGTGGCGAAGATCTGCAGGGCCATGGCGGCGATCAGGGTCGCCACGGTGTGCACCGTGAACAGGCCCGTCGCCACCGCCAGGCACAGCATGCTGAGGCTGAACACCCAGCGCCGGCGCAGGTGCTGCACCAGCCAGGGAATGCCGAGGCTTCCCATCATGCCGATGATGCTGATCGAGAAATAGGCGACGCTCACCTTCTGGGCGTCGCCCAGCAGTTCGTGGGCCTGCAGCGGCACAACCGCGATCAGGGTCGCCCGGAAGAACCCCTCGACCGAGAAAAGCGTCGCGAAGGTAACCGCCCGAGGCAGGCTCATGGCGTCGAGCCACACCGGCAGATGGAAATTGCGCAAGGCTACCGCGGCTCCGTCCGCAAGGTTCTATCTGAATGGCCGTTGGACTCCGCCCGGATTCAGGCGGGGAGATCGTCATATTGGCACGACCATGCGGCGAACGATAGCCGTCTTTTTTCCGTCGGGATCTCAGGCGCGAACGGTGGCGTGGCCCCCGGACTTCTCCTTCGTCGAGCGCCCCGGCGGCTGGTAGACGGCGGTGGTTTCGCCGGCCCGGCCCATGGCCTCGACGGCCTCTTCCATGGTCAGCAGCGGCGTCGTCTCGACCTCGGTCACCGTCCCCGCCGCGTTGAGCACCATGGCCAGCGACGCCGCGGTGACGTTGTCGGGCAGTTCGTAGATCAGCACGATGTCGTATTCGCCGAAACTGAAGAAGTAGTAGTGCAGCCGCCCGTCCAGGTCCTTGAGCAGCCGCGTCGTGGCCATGAAGCGGTCCTCGGGCCGGACCACCAGGGCCTTCATGAAATCCTGGGCCACCTTGGCCCGCACCAGATAAAACGCCATCGCAAGCCTCCCTTCGCCCGCCCCGGGGGCCGGGCATGAATGTAATTGAGAATTATTCGCATAATAGGCCAAACCGGCCCCCGGCACAAACCCGTCACCGATAGGGGGGAGGGGACGGGGCGCCTTCAAACGCCATGGCCAAAACGCCCCCTAAGGGATTCTCCCGACTCGCGAAATTACCACCACCTGTCGGAATATTTTACACTTCGGAGTAACTCCAGGCTCGCAGTCAATGGATTGAATCAAAAAACAGAATTGTCTTGGTGGCGGCCCGGGGATCGAAAGGAGGGTTTTGGTGTCGGAATTCTTTACACTCGGGACCAGACGGCCCGAGGCCGCTAACTGTTTGGACAAAAACGCCAAACGGCCTTTCCGCCGGCCCATGGCCGGGCGAACGGCAAAAATGGTGTCGGTCCGCTTTACATCTTGGAATTCGACCAGTTCCAATCAGCCCCGCGAGCCATTGAAGGATCTAAAAACCAATTAACTGGCATGGTTTTTGCAAGGATATTCCCAGACGGGCCAATCGGCCGGGATGCGCCATCGCTGGGCGTGCCCACCCCAAGGGATTGATTGGCGACGCTCCTACAAATCGAAGCGAACCTCGAAAAAAGAAGAACGAGACGTGGCTGCCCAGCCGTTCCTTGGCCCTGGTTTCGGGGAGAGGGGTTCCGGCTCTCTCCGCACCATGAACCCTTGTGGAGAGGAGGCCGCAATGACGACACTGACCAAATACCTCGCCGTCGGCTTGGCCGCTGCGCTCGTTGCCGTCGCGTTTCTGGCAATGCCGTCGACGGTTTTCGCCTACGCCTTCGATTCCTACGGCGGTCTCAAGGGCCGGTGGGGACTGCCCCAGGAGGAAAAGAGGCGCTGGTCCGACGCGACCTTTTCCTGGTGGTACGATCAGGCGACCGAGCCCGCCGCCTTCAGCGGCCACCAGGCCGATGCCCAGACCGGCATGGACTACTGGAGTATCTGGAGCGACGTCACCGTTCCC
>JAJFIG010000039.1 GCA_021775195.1 Rhodospirillales bacterium
CGCCCTTCCGGGGGTGGGGGGGGCCGCGGGGGGCGGTGCCCACGCCGTCGGCCGCGGTACGGACCGCGGCCGTCGGCTCGGCGGCCGGGGCGGAACTTGCGAGGCCACCCCAGACCGTGGCGGCGCAAAGCAGCGCCGTGACCGGCGCCCCCCGTAGAGTGATGTGACGTGTGTTTCCCTTGAGTTTTTTCATTACAGGCTCCATCCGTGCTGGTGTTGCAAGATGCTGCCTGCTGCCCCCCGGGCGGCCACGGCGAATGGCCGGGGCACGCTTTCGGCGCCCGGGTTTCACCCTGGTTCTCTAAAGTCCGGAGACTATTCGGGTCGATCACCAATTGACGGTTCCCATAGCAGCAAAACAGCAGGTTTCCCTGCGTCACCGCTAACGGATAACCGTCCCGACGGAGCGCCCCGCTCACCGGTGGGTGACGTCAATTGACGGTAGGTCTCC
Source organism: Rhodospirillales bacterium (assembly GCA_021775195.1). Taxonomy (GTDB): domain Bacteria; phylum Pseudomonadota; class Alphaproteobacteria; order Rhodospirillales; family 2-02-FULL-58-16; genus JAJFIG01. Next base: position 452 of record JAJFIG010000039.1, read on the forward strand.
TGGCTTGCGGGTCGTTGTCCTTGCCCGGCCTTCCCGGTTTCCCAGTGGCCTTTAGATGGGCGCGGACTCGCCGCTTACAGTTGCGGGGGCAGCCACGGCTTTGGCCCTTTCCGGTGTTTTGACCGGGGTGCGGACCGCACCGTGTTCCCTCTTCGTCCCCATTTCACGGGGAACCGTCGAAATCATTTATAGAGGCGGCAGGCTGGGGAGGCAAGCCGGCAGCGGATGGCCGCCGCGGCGATCGGGATAGGGTTGGTAGTGGGGCGAAGGCCGGTCATTCAGGTCCCCCAATAGCGAACGGCGGTCCCCCGCAGAACCGCCGTCGCCTCCCAAACCGGTGATTTTTGTTCGTTCTTGGCTACACCGGTCTGCGTTTCCTCCGCATCAGGCCGAGACCGACAAGGCCGGCACCGAGAATGCCGAGAGTGCCGGGCTCGGGGATTGGTGTGGCAATGAAGAGCCAATCGCTCGCCGCGACATGATTGTCGGGGAATCCCGCCGGCGACCCGGCGCCGTTATAGTTCACCCAACCCCAGCCATGCCAAAGGGTCGGGTCGGCACAAAGGATGGGGCCACACCCTTTGGAGTCGGCGTGATTGTTGAACTTAAAAGAAAATCCCTTGCCGCCGTCCTCATCCACCAGATCCACAGTCGTGCCGTCGATGGCCGCCGGCCAGCCGGCGCCGAAGGTGAGGGTGCCGGTGTTGTTCTCGGGGTTCCGGCTCTCGGGGTTCACCAAGACGTCGATGCCGGCCGCAAGGGCGATATTTTCCCGGTAGGTGAAGTCGACGGCGACGAAGCCGCTGTTGGTCGCATCGTAGGTGCCACCGACATCGAGGCCGCCGAACATCGTGCCGTGGATGTGAAGCGTGTCATCAGCCGAACCAAGCGTGTTGTTATCGTCGTATTCCGCCCGCACGTCGGTGCCCGCCCCTTCACAGCTGTAGGTAACGGGTCTGCCGATACCGAGGACGTTGTCGGTCCGGAAGCAATAATGAGGAAGTCCGGCGCCGCCGTTATGGGAGCCGCCGTTGGCAATGGAATAATTGATCACCTTGAAATTGAACACCGAGGCGCCGGCCTCGCCGGTGAGCGACACGGCTGCCACGGCGGTCAGTGCAATGGCGAATAATCGTTTAAATGTTATTGTCATTGTTCCCCGCCAGTGTTCTTTCGTATTCCGCCTTCGGTTTCCGAGTATTTTCGATGCACTCACACGACATCCCGTTTTCGTTCGTGCCGTTTATTGCACTTTAGAATGATTGCATGCAATTTTCGGGCCAAGTTGAAAAATTGTTTATTTTCAACTACCTAAAACTTTCCTGTGACAAAGCTGTGACGCAGAGTCGCGAATCTGTAAAGAATCCCGACACTTTTCAGGGTCCATTTCCGCCAGCATTCCACACCATTTTCTGTTTAAACCTTATTTTTCAGTGAATTAGCTCAGTTCCAACCCCAACCAACAGGTGTAAAGAATTCCGACACCTGAACCTCCGAATACGGGCGGTTGGTTGGTCATTTTATTTTTTTATTTTTTATTTCAATATTTTATCAGACGACGATCAACCGTCGTATGTGTCAAGATTCCCGACACCTGCGGTTTTCCGCCGCCCAGACACCCGGTACACCACCGATATGCTACCGCCTTGCCGATCGCTCGACGAACAGCGGCGAGAGTCGGAATAAAAGTTGGCGTCAAACATCAACCTCCAAAACAATTTAAGTTAAAAAGGTTAAAATTTTAGGTAAAAATAAGTAAACTAAAATGATTTGACCCTCATGGTAAATAAAAACTAATATAATTCCTGCCGCTTGTTGGTGCTCCAATTGCCAACGCAATGCTTGGTTTCCGGCGTCCTCCGGGACGTTCTCAACCATTTTCGGAGATGTGGATCGATGCACAGAAAGATGGTTAATGCCTGGTCCTGCCTGAGGACACGGATGCCCGCGCGGTTCCGGTCCCGCGGCTTGACGAGCATGGGCGCCATTCTTCTGCCGTCGACCCTTGTGCTGAGCCTGACCGGCTGCGCCCTGCCGCCGGCTATTTCCATTGCCTCCCTGGCAGTGGACGCGGTGAGCTACATGATCACCGAAAAAACCGTCGCCGATCACGCCCTTTCCCAGCTCGCGCAACAGGATTGCGCCCTCCTGCGCACCCTGAGCGGTGACCCGGTATGCATCGACGCCGACATGGCCGACTTCGCCGTGGCATCCGGCGAGGGTCAGCCGGCCGAGGATCCCCACAAGCATCTGGCCGACGCCGACGACGCCGAGGACGATGCCGAGGTGGTGATGCTGGCATCGGCCCACGTTCCGGCATCGCCCGAGGGTGAAATTACGCTGTTGTCCACGGCGTCGGGACCCGAGGGCGCAGAGACCAGGGACCTGGAGCCCCTGAGCACCGCGGCGCTGACGACCGGTCCCGCCGGTGGCGAAGCGGCACGCTGGGACGTTCCCACGACCGCGTCCGTACCGGTGCCTCTTGAGATCCCCGATATCGACTCGCGCCTGAATGACGGTGATCTGGCGAAACCGGATGACGGCGGTTCGTTCTCCAACCTGTCTCGGTCGCGGCCGATCGTGAACAGGGGCGACGGGCCCGATGCCCGTTCCAAGGCGACAGGCACCGACGGCACCGAGACCTTCGCCGCCCTTTCCAGGTCAAGCCCTCCCGGGAAAGACCTGAAAAAGGTGAAAGAGGTAAAAGTCGCCGCCAACATAAACCACCAGGCCCGCCGCGCCTGGGTCCGCGGGCCAGCACCAAGTGCTGGCCTTTATTACGTCATCGCCCGGTCACCGCAATGGACGACAACGGAAGACATGGTCCAGCGGTTCAAGAACCTGACACCGACGGTCATTTCCGACCGGCTCGACGCCCGCGCCACCTTCCGGGTCGTGGTCGGACCGTTCGCGCGGGATCAGAAAAAATCCATGCACCGGCGCATCCGCCACGCCGGCATCCAAGGAGCCGATATCCTTCACGTCGATTCCGATGCCTGGTTCGGCCTGCGGCCGGCCGCCTACATCCAAATTTCCGAGAACACGGCGACTCTGCACCGATAGCCCAGGCAGTCGTCCGCCTTCCCGCCTCCCTCCCCTTTCGTTCTTTCCCCTCGCGGGCACCGCTGGCGTCCGCCGCCACGCTTCTTTATCATGCCCGCACGGACGGACCCGGCGGCCGCGCAAGGGGAAAATGGGAGGTGGGAATGGTCACGATCGAATCCGTTTCCAGTTGTACGGCACGGGTGCCCCTGGACGTGGTCACGTCGTTTGCCACGCGCCAAGTGTCGGCCCGGGACTATGCCCTGGTCAAGGTGCGCACCAGCGACGGCATCGAGGGCATCGGCTTCTGCTACGGCGGCAGCCGCGCCGGAAGCATCGTCACCCACGCGGTGCGCGAGCTGCTGGCCCCGGTGCTCATCGGCGAGGACCCCTACCGGGTCGAGGGCCTGTGGGAAAGCATGTACCAGGAAAGCCTGCTGCACGGGCGCGCCGGCTCGGTGATGCGCGGGCTGAGCGCGCTGGATACCGCCATCTGGGACCGCAACGCGCGCGCTGCGGGTGTGCCGCTGTACCGCTATCTCGGCGCCTACCGCACCGGCACCGTGCCGGCCTATGCCAGCGGCGGCTATTTCGCCGAGGGCAAAACACCGGAAATGCTGGGCGAGGAAATGGCCGGCTACGTGCGTCTCGGCTTCAAGGCGGTGAAGATGAAGGTCGGGCGGCTGGACCCGGCGGAGGAGGAAGACCGCATCGCCGCCGCCCGGGACGCCATCGGCCCCGAAATCCTGCTGATGCTGGACGCCAACAACGCCTGGGCGGACCTGCCGACGGCGATGCGCTACATGGAGCGCTTCGAGGACTACGACCCCTACTGGATCGAGGAGCCGTTCGGGCCCGACGACATCGAGAACCACGCCCGCCTGGCCAACGCCACCAACGTGCCCGTGGCCACCGGCGAAATCGAGGCCGGGCGCTGGCGCTTCCTCGAGCTGCTGCGCCAGGAAGGAGCGGCGATCCTGCAGACCGACGCTCTGGTCTGCGGCGGGATCAGCGAGTTCCGCCGCATCGCCGCCACGGCGGCCGCCTTCGGGGTCAAGGTCTGTCCCCATTGGTTCCACGATCTCCACGTGCACCTGACGGCGGCCATCCCCAACGGCCAGTTCGTCGAGTTCTTCCCCGACGATCAGGTGCTCAACTTCCGCCGGCTGATCGACCGCCAGCTCGACTTCAAGGACGGTGAGCTGATCCTGCCCGAGGCTCCGGGCCTCGGGTTCGGCTTCGACGAGGACACGGTGAGCCGCACCACAATCGATGCGTGGACGGTGACGCGCTAAGGAGGCCTTCAACCGTGAACGACAAACCCACGGGCATGCGGCGCGGGCTGACCAGCTACGGCGACGCCGGCTTCTCGCTGTTCCTGCGCAAGGCCTTCATCAAGGCCATGGGCTATTCCGACGATGCCCTGGACCGGCCCATCGTCGGCATCGCCGACACGTTCAGCGGTTTCAATCCCTGCCATCGCTCGGTGCCGGACCTGATCGCGGCGGTAAAGCGGGGCGTGATGCTGGCCGGCGGCCTGGCTGTGGAGTTCCCGACCATCTCGCTGCACGAGTCCTTCTCCCATCCCACCAGCATGTTCCTGCGCAACCTGATGGCCATGGATACCGAAGAGGCGATGCGGGCGCTGCCGGTGGACTCGGTGGTCCTGATCGGCGGCTGCGACAAGACGGTGCCGGCGCAGCTGATGGCCGCCGCCAGCGCCAACGTACCGGCCCTGGTCGTGGTTACGGGACCGATGATGACCGGCGATCACCGGGGCGAACGCCTCGGCGCCTGCACCGACTGCCGGCGCCTGTGGGCCCTGCACCGGGCCGGCGAAATCGACGCCGAGGAGATCACCGAGGCCGGCGGGCGGCTGATGCCGACGGCGGGAACGTGCTCGGTCATGGGCACCGCCAGCACCATGGCCTGTATTGCGGAAGCGCTGGGCATGTCCTTGCC